>DASQGS010000090.1:0-8479 GCA_035632455.1 Thermoanaerobaculia bacterium
ACCACGAGGAAGTCGCCGGGCTGGATCTGATCTTCCCGTCCCAGCGTGATCTCGACGAGGTTGCCGTCGCCGAGCGCGAGATCCCATTCCTGCGAGTTCACGATGAATCCCGAGGCCTTGCCGCTCGCGGGATCGCAAACATCCGGCAGCGAGGGCACGCGGGCCAGAGGAATCGGAATCTGCGGCATCGGCTTGAGCCGCGCGCCGACTCTGATCTCCCGGCAAGCCTGGGTCACGATTGCGCGCGAGCTGCGGTCGTCGCCACAGAGGATTCTGACCTGTCCGACGTAGTCGTAATGCTGGCCGACGACTTTCTTCGTCACCGGGTGGCGGATGATCTCAGCGGGCTGGACGACGAGATAGGTCTCGCCGGGCATGATCCCTGTGGACGTGCCGCCGGCGATGAAGATGTTCTCGCCGCGCTCGACGCTGTTGGCCTGAGTGGACACACCAACCTGGTACTTGAGCTCGATGTCCTCGTAGGCATCGATCGAGTTCGGCAGCGGTTCGTTCACGGCTCCGAGGTATCCGAAGCAGTAGACGTCCGCCTCCGTGCCGAGGGGAACGGGATTCCCGGTGATTACACCCGGGGCTGTGGTACCGCCCTCGGACGATCCGCCAGGCGGCGCTGACTCGCCGCCCGCCGCAGTTTGCGCGGGCCCCGTTGCGCCGGTCGACGTCGTGGTACCGCCGGCCGGGACCGCGGTCTCCGCGGCTACGGGAGTGGTCTCGCCCTCGACCAGGATCGTGTCGCCGGGATAAATCCAGTGAGCATCGGTGATCCAGGTGTTCGACTCCCAAAGCTGCGGCCAAAGATAGGGGTTGCCATAGAACTGCTTGGCCAGAGCCCAGAGCGTGTCGCCACGCTTGATCTGGTAAGTCTTCGCGGTCGGAGCGTACGAGGAAGGATCGGGAGCGTTGTAGGGCGTCCAATGGTCACCGACGCGATGGAGATCGCGCGGAGGGCGCGACGACGAGGCCTTCTTGGCATTCGCGCCGAAGGCCGGCAGCGCCATCACAAGCAGGAGAACGGGAACCGCCCGACGCACACTGACCATTATCCCCTCCCAGGTTCTCGATACAGTTGGCGTAAAAGTTATCGCAAGAGAGGCTGTAAGTCAATGCAGCGGCGAGAGTTGAGACGTGGCCGAACTTTGTAGGTTCGGCCGCGGTGCTTAGCAGGATGCTCCGTAGAACATCAATACTCCAACATATCCCTGAGGAAGAGTCGATGGTACTGAGCCTGCCGAAATCCGGCCGGACCTACGAAGCCAGCCACTCATTTGATCAATTGGCGATATCGTGGGTCGAGGGCATCGATCAGGCCGTCGCCGAGGAAGTTCAGACCCATCACGGCGAGCATGATCGCGGCGCCCGAG
The DNA here is from genome assembly GCA_035632455.1 of Thermoanaerobaculia bacterium. Taxonomy (GTDB): domain Bacteria; phylum Acidobacteriota; class Thermoanaerobaculia; order Gp7-AA8; family Gp7-AA8; genus DASQGS01. The sequence continues at coordinate 1,380 of DASQGS010000090.1, forward strand.
AAGACTGCCAGGTGGTTGGCTCTCCCAAGATACTGCCGGCCGGAGGTCAGCATCGCCCCCCATGACGGCGTCGGGGGCTGCACGCCGAGGCCGAGGAAGGACAGCGCGGCCTCGGAGAGAATCGCGCCGGCCAGGCCCAGCGTCGCCATCACGATCACCGGGTTGATCACGTTCGGCAGCACATGACGCACGATCACACGCCACGATCGCGCACCGAGAGCCTTCGCGGCCGTCACGTACTCCATCTCGCGAATCTTGAGCACCTGCCCGCGAACGAGCCGGGCGTAGCCGACCCAGCCGATCGTGGCCAAAGCGATGATCACGTTGTTCAGGCTCGGACCGAGCACGGCCACAAGCGCGATGGCCAGGAGAATCCCGGGGAACGCGAGAAGGATATCGGTGAGGCGCATGATGATCGTGTCGATCGCGCCGCCGAAGTAGCCGGCCAGCGCGCCGAGCGTCACGCCGATGAGCGACGCGAGGAGAACGACGCTGAATCCGACGCGCAGCGAGACGCGAGCGCCCCACACGACGCGCGAAAGAACGTCGCGTCCCAGGTCGTCGAGTCCGAGGGGATGCTCTCGCGACGGATGCTCCAGCCGGCGGGACGTCTCCTGCGCGGCGGGGTCGAACGGTGCGAGCAGTGGCGCGGCCAGAGCCACGATCACTAGCGCGGCGGTCAGGATGACGCCGCTGGTCAGCGCGAAGTTCCTCGTGAGTTTGTGGGCCAGTTTGCGCACCCTCACTCCAGTTTGATCCGCGGGTCGACCACGCCGTAGAGCAGGTCGCTGATGAAATTCACGAAGATGTATGTGAGAGCGATGACCAGGATCGAGGCCTGAACCTGTGGATAGTCTCGCGTGTTGATCGACTGAATCAACAATCGTCCGAGGCCCGGCCAGGAAAAGATCTGTTCGGTGATGATGGCCCCGGTGAGCAGCGAGCCGAACTGCAGGGCGATGATCGTGATGATCGGAATCAGCGCGTTCTTGAAAGCATGGCGGAAGATCGCCCTCGCTCGCGTAACGCCCTTCGCGACCGCGGTCGTGACGTAGAGCTGGCTCAGCTCCTCGGCCAGGCTGACGCGAATCATGCGCGTGAGAATCGCGGCCAGAGCAAGCCCCATGGTCAGCGAAGGGAGCACGAGCGAGCGCAGCCCCTCATCTCGGCCGGACACGGGAAACCACTGGAAGTCGATCGCGAATCCGATGATGAGCAGCGGTCCCAGCCAGAAGCTCGGCATGGAGACGCCGATCAGGGCGAAGAAGCGAGCGGTGTTGTCGATCCACGAGCCGCGCCGGATCGCGGATAGCACGCCGAGCGGTACGGCGACGAGTAGGGCGATGAACATCGATCCGAACGCGAGCTGCATCGTGGCCGGATAGCGGGCCATGATCTCGGTCGCGACGCTCTCGTTCGTTCGAAATGAGCGGCCGAGATCGCCATGAGCGAGTCGTCCGAGGTAGTGCACGTACTGCGTCCAGATCGGTTGATCCAGGCCGAGGGCCTTGCGAACCTGAAGCACGTCCTCGGGCCGCGCGTTCTCACCGGCGATCTGCACCGCCGGATCGCCAGGGATCATGTGGATCAGCGAGAAGACGAGCGTCAGGATCCCGAAGGTGATCGGGATCATCTGCAGGAGTCTGCGGACGATGTACTGAGCCATTGGTTTGAAAAATTGAAAATTGAAAATTGAAAGAGGGCGAGTGGTTCCTTTTTCAATTATCAATTTCTCATCTGCAAATTGAAGATGGAGAATTGAAAGCGTGCCCTGCGGGTCTCCATTTTTCAATTTTCAATTTCTCAATTTTCAATTCCTCATCTGCACGCCTGTGAACTTCCAGCCGCGGATCTTCACGGTTGGGGCGATCGTGCCGCCGACGGGATTGAACCATGTGCCGATCCGGCGGCGCTCGCGGGTGAGCCCTTCGACGTTCGAGAGGGCCTCGACGATCGACTGTGTCCAGCGGAGGTTCGGGAGCCGGCTGACGACCTTGCCATCGCGGATGAGGAATGTCCCGTCGCGGGTGGTTCCGGTCATCAGTGCGCTCTTCGGCTCGAGGAGGCCGTTCACGTAGTTGAAGCGCGTGACCCAGATGCCGAGCTTCGTCGAGGCGATCAGCTCCTCGCGGGTGGCGTCGCCACCTTCCATCGACACGTGGAAGGCGATGCCGTGGTCCGATGACCCGAGGTGCCAGCAGTTCGCCGTCGGCGGAAGCGTGAGCCGGTCGGCGTAGGCCTTGTCGAGCACGGGTGTGCAGACCACACCTCGTTCGATGAGAGGGATGCGCTTCTTCGGCAGTCCTTCCACATCGAAGGGAAACGGGAGGAAGTCGTTGTCGGTCGCGTCATCGGCGACCGTGACGTTCTCACCCACGACGCGCTGGCCGAGGTTTCCGACGAAGAACGACGAGCCATCGACGAACGACTGGCCGGTGAACGCGATCATGCTCATCCACTCGAACACCTCGGCCAGTGCCGGCGGTTCGAGTATCACGTCGAAAGCGCCGGGCTCGATCGTCTCGGACGACTCGGCGCAGAGCGTTGCCTTCAGGGTCGCTTCCTCGCCGAGATCGAGAATGTCGAGTCGTCGAACGCGCCGATCGCATCGCGTGGCGTAGCCGGAGCCGCCAGGATTCATGGCGATCACGGTTGCATCGGCGACGGTCGTCGGGCAGTAGCGCCGGATGCCGTGCGTGTTGCCACAAGCGATCGAGAGGCTCGACGTCGAGTACGATCCGGCGAAAGTGACGCCGGCCTGCCGGCCGCGATCGAACATCGTTCGCAGCGACTGCGCCTTCTCGGCGGGCGTGATGTTCGCTGTAGTTTCGTCGAAGTTCGAGAGCTCGGGCAGAGGCTCGTTCGCGCAGTAAAGGCCGGAGAAGTTGAGCAGCCTGCCGGCGTGGCGCGCCGCCTCGTGCGCGAGCACGGCGGTGCGGGCGATCTCGTCGTCGTCGAACAGCGTCGTCGTGGCCACGCCCTGGCAGCCGTCGACGATCACTCGCACCGTCAGCGATGCCCCATCGACGGACATGTTCTGATGAAGATTCGAATTGGCGAAGCGGCTGATGTTCTGGTCCGTAGAGATGAACGCCGCGTCGGCCTCGGCCGTTTTGGCTGCGGCGAGCGCACGGTCGATGACCTCGAACGATTCGGCTTCGCGGCGCATCAACCCATCTCCACGCTGCGAAACCGCGCCGCCGGGGCGCCATGAGCGACGCGCATCGTTTGCATCGGGTCGCCCTTTCCGCAATTCGGAAGGCCCCAGATTTGCCAGCTCGCCCGGTCTCCGACGGCATCGCAGGATCGCCAGAACTCCGGAGTGCTGCCGGTGTAGACCGGATTTCGGAGAAGGCGTCCGAGGCGGCCATTCTCGATCTCGTACGCGATCTCGCAGCCGAATTGAAAATTCAGACGAAGGTCGTCGATCGACCACGACTTGTTCGTGTCGACAAAGATCCCATGCTTCGTTCCGGCGATGAGCTCCTCCAGCGAAGTTGTGCCGGGCTCGAGGTTGATGTTGGTCATGCGGATGATCGGAATGCGAGCCGCGGTCTCGCCTCGCACTGTGCCGTTCGAGCTCCGGCCGATCATCGGCGCGGTGTTACGGCCGGTGAGATACCCGACGAACATCCCGTTCTCGATGAGGTGAAAGCGCTGCGCGGGCACGCCGTCATCGTCGAAGGCGAAGGAGCCGATCGCCCCGGGGATGGTGGCGTCGGCGACGATGTTCACGACGTCGGATCCGTAGCGGAACGTCCCGAGCATCGAAGGTTGGAGAAACGAGCCGCCGGCTAGCGAGATCTCGAGTCCCATGGCGCGATCCAGCTCGGTGGGATGGCCGCATGACTCATGGACCTGCAGGGCGAGCTGCGATGATCCGACGACGAGATCGAAGCGGCCGGCCGGCGCTTTCGGCGCGGAGAGCAGCGCGATGGCCTCATCCCGCACCTGCAAGGCCTTGGCCGGAAGATCGAGACGCTCGATGAGCTCCCATCCCGCGGCCTGAAAATCACCGCCGAACGGATTCGGATAGGTCCGGCGCTGAAACTCGCCCCCGTCGATGGCCGCGGCCTCGATCCCGCCGCCCATCTCGGTCGTGGTCTGCTCGATGAAACTGCCGACGGTCGAGACGAAGAGTTTTTCCTGGCGGTAGCAGGAGATCTCGCCCGAGACCTGGTGGATGCGGGGATCGCCGCGCATCGGCTCGGTGGCGCCGAAAAGATGCTCGATCTTCTTCTCGAGCGGGATCGACCATGGATCGATCTTGTACTGCGACGCCCAGGTGACCACGTGCGGGTCGACGTCGCTCAAGGTGACGATCTCCGTCGAGGCGATGTTGCTGGCCGCGGCCACTTCCAGCGCCCGCCGTGCAACGCGCCGGATCGAGGCCTCGGACGTGTCGGAGCTCGCGGAAAATCCCCAGCCGTTGCCGACCAGCACACGGACGCCGACGGCCCGGTCCACGGTCGAGGAAAGGTGATCGACCTCTCCGTTGCGGACTTTGACGTCCTGGGCGTGCGTAGCCGTGTGCCGGATGTCGGCGTAACGGAGCGACGGAGTGCGAAGGGATGCAAGAACGTCCGCGAGCAGGTCACGCGCCGGTTTCATGCGTGGCGCGGATTAGAAGCGATGCCCGCAGGGATGTCAACGCAGGTCAAGCAGTGAGCACTTGTCGGTGGTCAGTGGTCAGCACGTCATCCTGAGCCGCGTAGACGGCGAAGGATCTCCTTGGCAGAATTGCTGTTCTCACAAGGAGATCCTTCGGCGCGCTCTACCCCTTCGGGGTGCCGCCGCCTCAGGATGAGACCCGTTGGGCCCCTCTCTCACGACCCACTGGTGGCCCGGTCTCGCGCCAGTTTGATCTTGTACACCCCGAGCACGATCGGCACGGAGAGCTGGATGATCTGTTTGATGGTCTTGGGGAAGCCGAAGCCGACGAGGAACCCGACGACCGCGCCTGCGACCGCGAGCTCGGTCGCGTGCTCCGAAGCAAACTTCTTGATATCGAGAGTCGAGCGCAGCGTGCGATCGAGCTCGTCGATATGCGTGCTGAGGCCGTCGCGTGCCTGCTCGATGGCCCGGCCGACCAGCTCCCGTTCCTTTGCCACGCGATTCATCTAACGGCTCCTTACTCGATCGATGTCCGACTTGATCGAATCGATGTCGCCCTTGATCTTCGCGACCGACTCGGTGGGTATGAATTCGATGGCCATGTACTTTCTCCGTCCCAGCCATGCCAGCACCGCCGCACCGCCGAAGAGGAGAAGGGTGAGGATCAGCGCGGCCAGCCATGCCGGAACGCCGAGCGCCACCAACCCGAGCATCAGCGTGGCGAGAAGGAACCCGAGGCCGAAGATCGCGCAGACCAGCGCGCCTGCGAACAGCGCCGTTCCGCCGCTGAGCTTCGCCGCCATGTCCCGGATCTCGAGCTTGAGCAGGGCGACTTCGCTTCTGAAAAGCTTCGTGAAATCCTGCGTCAGGTCGCGCACGATCCGGCCGATCGACCGTTCCTGATCCGTGGCATTCGCAGGCATCAGCGATGGCTCCGGGAACGCGATGGCGCCAGGCTTTTCCGAGGAGCGGGGAGTGCTGGGCAATTCGCCCCGCGAGGCAGACAAATCCGTACAATGCTCATGAGTTGTGTATGGAATCACATTTCGTCGAGCTGGTGAAAGACTTCCGCTTCGAGGCCGCTCACTTTCTGCCCCAGGTTCCTGAGGGACACAAGTGCCGGCGGATCCACGGCCACTCCTTCCGCGGCGAGATCGCCGTGCGCGGCGCCGTCGATCCCGGCATCGGCTGGCTCATGGATTTCGCCGATCTCAAGCGGGCCGTCGATCCCGTGGTCGCGCGCCTCGATCACTACCTCCTCAACGAGATCGAGGGCCTCGACAACCCGACCTCCGAGCTCCTCGCGGTCTGGATCTGGCAACAGCTTGCCTCGGCGATCCCGCAGTTGCATCGGGTCACGATCGAGGAGACCTGCACGTCACGATGCCATTATTTCGGGCCGGGCGGCGGGATGGCGTAACAGTCGCGGGCCAGGATGGCGGCGATCCTCGTCCTTCACGCCACTTGCACGGCCTGCGCGCCAATCGGTTTGTCGCGGAAGATGCGGTGTGAGTACAGCCCCTTTTTGTGGAGCTTGTAGAAGACCATCGTCTTCAGGATCCCGAGGCCGTAGCGGACCGAGCGCCAGAAACCGATCTGCGACGCTTCCTTGAAGTATCGGGTCTGGATCGGCACCTCGCGGATCAGCATCTTCTTCGCCACGCCCTGCGCGATGATCTCGGTGTCGAAGATGAAGTTGTCGGAGTTGGCCTCGATGTTCACGCTCTCCAGGTAGTGCTTCGAATAGGCGCGAAACCCGGAGTGATATTCGGAGAGAAAGATGTAGAACGTCGCGTTCTCGACCATGGTCAGGAAGAGATTCGCGAAGTATTTCCACTTAGGCATCCCTCCCTCGATGGGCCGGCCGCCGAGCATGCGCGATCCGAACACCGCGTCGCACTCGCCGTTGAGAAGCGGCTCGACGAGGTGCGGAATGATCGTTGGATCGTATTGATGATCGGGGTGGACCATCACCATGATCTCGCCTCCCATTTCCTCCATCGCCGTGCGGTAGCAGGTTTTCTGATTGCCGCCGTATCCTCTGTTTCTATGGTGTACCACCGTCCGGATGCCGAGCGCGCGAGCCAGCTCTACGGTCTTGTCTTTCGAGAGATCATCGACCAGAAGGATCTCATCGACCCAATCCTTCGGGATGTCGTCGTACGTAGCCTTCAGCGTCTTCTCGGCGTTGTACGCAGGGAGGACCGCGACGACCTTCTTCTCGTGGAGCGGCATCGGCGCGGGAGGATAGCACAGGCATCGTAGGGCCCAGCAGCGCTGGGGATGGTTCCCTTTTCTTCGGTGGCATGGTCGACGCGAGATCGTCATCGCTTTGATTACGCGCTGCGCGGGTGAGGGGACCCCGCGCGCAGCGCGCGATCAAAGCGATGACGAACTCGCATCAGCGTTTCCACAACGCAACACGCGCCAGAGCCGCGAGGGAATCCCCTTGCCCCGCCGCTGCGGGTCGGCATCAACCCGAGCAT
>DASQGS010000091.1:0-14942 GCA_035632455.1 Thermoanaerobaculia bacterium
ATCAGCTCGAGCAGCCTGGGATGAATGGCGGGCCAGATCGACGCGCGGCCTGGACCTTGCACCGCCGGACCGCTTTGGATGTCGACCGCGTCTCCGAGCTTGGCCATCTCCTCGACCGGCACTTCGACGCGGAGCGAAAGCTGTTTCTTCTCCGCGGTGTCGACGATTGTCACCGGACGGAACCGCGATCGGGCTTCTTGGCTCGCGAACTCCTCGTGAAGCTGTACCTCCGGACTTGGAGCCGGCGCTCTGCTGGATGTCTTCGTGCTGGCTCTCCGCGCGGAACGGATGGGCTCGGGATCGAAGCCGCCTAAGAAATGCGCGACCTCATCGAGGGGACGCTGCGTTGCGGAGAGGCCGATTCGCTGCGGCGGCGCTGCGCAGATTCGATTCAGGCGCTCCAAGGAAATGGCGAGGTGTACGCCGCGCTTGTTCGGAACCAACGCGTGGATCTCGTCGACGATCACCGTCTCCACGGAGCGCAGAAGCTCGCGAGCATTCGACGTGAGCAGGAGGTAGACCGACTCCGGGGTGGTGATCAGGATGTCGGCGGGCTCGCGGAGGAATCTGCGCCGGTCCCCAGGCGGCGTATCGCCTGTTCGCACCGCGATCGCCGGCGCGACGAACGACTCGCCGCGGCTCGAGGCGAGGTTCGACACTCCCGCCAGCGGTGCGCGAAGGTTGCGCTCGACGTCGACGGCCAGCGCTTTGAGCGGTGAGATGTAGAGAACGCGGCAACGCTGCTGTCTCGGCGGTAGCGGCGAGAACATCAGCCGATTGATCGACCAGAGAAAGGCGGTCAGGGTCTTGCCGCTGCCTGTCGGCGCGAGAATCAGTGTCGACTGCCCGCTCGCGATCGCAGGCCAACCGAGCGTCTGGGCTCTCGTCGGCTCGGAAAACGACGCCTTGAACCAGTCGCGAACGGCCGGATGAAACAGCGCGAGCGCTCCGCCATCGCCGCCGGCCGGGCCATGTTTGTCACGCTGGTGCGCCATGAACGACTGTCTCCCGCTGCCGATCCAAGCGTTCTTTACGATCCCGATTAGTCAATCTGTGTACTTTCACGGGTTCCGCTGGACAGGAACCCCTTCCACTGCAAGAATAGTATCCAGCCTCCATACGAACGGTTTAGCGAAGGACGTGAATGCGGCTCAAGGTGCTGGGCGCTTACGGGGCGTCGGACGCGGAACACAACCTGACCGGTTATTTGATCGACGACTGGCTGGCCGTCGACGCCGGAACGCTCACGTCGAAGCTCTCTCTCGCCCAGCAAGCCCGAATTCAAGCCGTCTTCATCTCTCATTCGCACGCCGATCACATCCGCGACCTCCCGCATCTCATTCACAATCGTTTCAGCCAGGCCAGCGGCGCCTTGACGATCTTCGCGGCCCGCGATGTTCTGGATCTGCTGATCGCTCACGTGTTCAATGGACTCGTCTGGCCCGATTTCACGCAACTCGTCTCGCCCCATACCGGAAAGCCGACGGTCATTTACCGCCCCATGTCGCCGGGCAAGAAGGTCATCTTCGGCGATGCCGGTCTCACCGCGGTGACCGTCGACCATCTGATTCCCGCCTCGGGTGTGATCGTCGAGCTCAACGGACAAGCCATCACGTTCACCGGCGACACCGGTCCCACCTCGGAGATCTGGAAGCGCACCAACAAGACGCCGAACGTGGTCGCGGTCATCACCGAGGCCTCCTTTCCGAACGACCAGCAACAGCTTGCCGACGAGACGGCGCACCTCTCGCCTCAGACGTTCGGCGAGGAGTTGCGCAAGATCGGAGTCGACGCGCCAGTGTACGCCAGCCATCGCAAGATTCCGTTCGAGCGCGATATTGAGTCGCAGATCAAGAATCTACGCGACCGCAGAGCCCGGGTTCTGCTGGAGAAGAACTACACCCTGTAGAGTCGGCGCAAAAGGTTCCGGCATCGTCGCAGCGCCTCAATTCCCGAACTTCCGGCTGATCCCGAATCGCACGGACCGTGGCTCGACCGGGTGGGCGTGGATGCCCGCGACTCCCGATGCCGGCTCGCCCGGCAAACGCGACACGTAGTAATAGTCGATGTCGCTCACCTTCGCATTGAGAATATTGAACACGTCGAGATCGAGATGATAGGCGCCGGCGAGCGCATACGTCAGGCGGGCGGTGGCGGTGTGCGAGGCACGCGAGCGAACGCTGTTGTCCTCGATCAGCGGGCGCGGTCCGAAGTAGCGGTATCGGAGCGAGGCCGTCCAATCCTCGGCGGGATTGAACGTGAGTCCCGCCGATGCGATCGCCTCCGGCGCGCCTGGGATGCGGCGTCCCGCAGGGTCGCTGTCGGTGAAACGGGCACGAGACCAGACGGCATCGGCATCGAGCGTCAACAAAGGCGATAGTTTGAGGTAGCTCGTCCATTCGATTCCGCGGCGGCGGCTGGGGCGGGTTGCCTCGGTCGTGCCGGCGTCGCCTGCGAAGACCAGCTCCGAGGCCACGTCGAGTCCCCAGAGCGCGACAGTCGTCTGCACGTGCGGGATTGCGGTGGTGCGGAATCCGATCTCGCCGCCGCGGGCGCGTACCAGCGGGGTCACGCGATCCGCGGGCTCGCCGCTCTTCGGATCAACCGTCAGCGTCGAGCCGCGCGCGTCGTTGCTATGAAAGCCATACCCGAAGTTCGCGTAGACCTCGGAGTTGTTCCACGGACCGGCGATCACGCTCAGCTTCGGGCTGGCCAGCGCCGAGCCTGTGCGTCCCGAGTTCGCCGCGAGGTTGCTGCGCACATCGAAGTGGTAGTCATCGCCGCGAAGGCCCGCCACGGTGCGCAGCTTGTCGTTCCATTGCAGCGAGCTTTGGTAGAAGAGCGTGACGCTCGTCTGCGTGACCCGATCCCGGCGGATGGTCTCGAGTCGCTGCCGGTGGTAGGTGTGATAGAGGCCGACCGCGCCGATGTGATCCTCGCGCACTTCCATGCCGGCCAGACTCTCCGCCGCAACCCTGCCGAAGGTTGAAAGCCACTGATGCGTCAGATGCGCGCCGCCGGTCATGCGCCGGTCCTCCTGCTCGAATTGATCGCCGCGGACGGGATCGTCGAGGAAGTAGGTGAAGTTCGAAAAGAGATTCAGCCCGTAGCCGAAGAGATAGGCCTGGGCCTTTGTCATCGAGTCGTCGCGCGTCGTCTGCCATTCTGCCGCCGTCGAGTATCGATGCGTGCGGCCGCCGTCGGTCGGATCGAGCGAACCAAAGCGCGAGATCAGTCCCTCCTCGACGGCGCGATCGGGAACTTGATCGGTCGAGCTCCAGCGCCCGCCGTACGCCATCGCGGTCAGCGTGAAGCCGCTTTGCTCGTTCCCGCGGCTGTATCGAAGCAGCCCGTTGAGCTTGCGGAAGTCGTCCGGATGAACCCATGGCCCGTTGTTGCGTGAGGCCTCGATCGCGTACAGCAACTTCCCTCCGCCGATCTGGGGCGAATCTGCGAACAGCGCGCGTCCGTAGCCGAAGCCGCCGCCATCGGCGAAGGCGATCGGCGCATCGAGCGACGAGGTGTAGTTGATGTTGACCGCGCCCGCCGCCGAGAAGTCGCCCTCATCTGCGTAGTACGGCCCCTTGCGATACTGCACGCCGCTGATCAGCTCAGGGATGAGGAAATTCGTATCCGAATACCCCTGGCCGTGAGCGTGCGTCGGCAGATTCACCGGAACGCCGGCGATGGTAATGGCGAGATCGGTCCCGTGATCGAGATTGAAACCTCGGAGGTAGTACTGGTTCGCCTTCCCCTCCCCGCTGTGCTGGCTGATGATGACGCCCGGCACGGCTTCGAGCACGTCGCCGGAGCGCTGCGCCGGCCGGCTCTCGATCTGCTGGGCGGTGATCACACCGACGGTCGCGGCGTCTGCGATGCCAATCATGTCGTTCACCGGCAGGTCGAGATCCGCGAGGTTGTGAAACGTGCGCTTGCCGGTCACGACGATCTCGGCGCTGGACGAGAGGAGCATCGTCGCGTCGACCGTCACCTTGCCGGCGCCCTCGACGACGACGTTGCGCTTGACCGCGGCGAAGTTCATCAGGCGAAACGCAACTTGGAACGAACCAGGACCGACGTTCGCGAACGCATACGTTCCGTCGCTTCCCGTCACAGCGACGCGCGGCGCCTGGGTTGACGCCGTCAGCTCAACGGTGACGCCGGGGAGCGGCGAGTGATTGCTGTCCAGCACGCGGCCGCCGATCGTTCCCGCCATCGCGGCCGGAAGAAGGAAGAGCGACACGAAAAACGATGCGATCCCGCGGATCGCGAAGCGGCGCGCATTCGGCATGGTCGCAAATTGTACGGGGCAGGGCGGAATCTGGATGGGGGGCGGCGCAGCGAGGTCTTGTCAACGCGCTTCGAGCGAACGACGCCGCACAGCGGTCGGCCTTGTAAGGAATCGCTCCCGAGGCTGTGCCGACCAGCGCACTGGCCCGTGGCCGGCTGGCGGAGAGAGAGGGATTCGAACCCTCGGTAGAGGTTTACCCCCTACGGCGGTTTAGCAAACCGCTGGTTTCAGCCACTCACCCATCTCTCCGTGGCTTGCGACGCGGTACTGCCAAGACTGAAAAAGAGCGCTGATGCGGCCCGTCAGAACAACCCAGGCCGCGGCGGATTCCCTCGATCGAGTGCGGCATTCTACAACGACAACCCGGAATCCCGGCGAAGATGCTTCGGGCAGCCGCGCGCGTCGGCATGTAACCGGTTGCAGGAGCGGTCCGGCGGGCGTAAGATCATCGGCCCGGAGTTGCGCGGAATGGCCTCGAAATGCTTCATGTGTGGTCGGGAGATCTCGCAGGGTATCCTCTGCGAGAAGTGTGACAAGCCGAGAGGAAAGAAACCCTCCGCGCCTCCGAGGCCGGATGCCGCGATCGATCCTGAGCCGCAGACTGCCGCTCCGACACAGACCGCATCACCTGCGGTAAGCACGCCAAGACAACCTGCGGCCTCTTCGCTGCCCCCGCGGAGCACGACCGCACCGGCCACCGCCCACGACGTCGACTACGACGCATTCCCAGAGGCTCCGATCGTCCCGTTCCCAGTCGAGTCAGCATCGCTCGCGATTACGAGCATCGTCAATGTGCTGGCGGCAAGCGGAGTGCCTTCCGTCGTCGTCGGTCCCGACCGCACGGTGAAGTTCGTGTCGCACGAAGCCACGAGGCTTTTCCAGACGTCGCAACCAGAGCTGATGGATCTGCGGAACATCGAGTCCGTCATAGGCCAGCGCGTCAACGACATCTCAGTCGGAACCACGAGCGCGATCCGCATCGGCCAGCGCGCGGTCATCTACTCTCTCGTCCCGCTTTCGGGCGGCGCCGGCGGAGCGGTGCTCGTCTTCCGTCCGGCGGCCGCGCTGAGCGAAGCGGACACCTCGTTCATCGCCTACATGCGCGAAGCGGCGCTCGCACCGATGAAGGCGCTGCGCGATTCGCTCATCTACAAAGCCGCCAGCGGCCGAAGCGATCCGATTCTGCTCGAAGCCGCGGGGACGATCGACACGGTTCTCTCGTCGCTCGAGTTGGCGCCGGATGACGAACAGCGGTCGCCCGGACCGCGGCCGATTCCGACGGTGAGCGAAGTCGTGAAGCAGGTCGCAGACCGCTTCGTCTCGTTCGCCGAGCTCAAGAGCATCCAGCTACAGGTCGACGCACCGGAGATCGAAGGGCGCTTCCGCGATCACGAGTCGCTGGCAGACGCGCTCGGCATCCTGATGGACAACGCGCTCCACTATGTTCCTCCAAGCGGGCAGGTCGTCGCCGGCGTCCGGATGATGGAGCACAAGGGAAAGCCGCTGATCCTTTTCTTCGTCATGGACAACGGCCCGATGGTTCACGAAGACTTCCGGCAAAAGATCTTCGATCCCGGCTTCGTCTGGAACCCCTCGGCGTCCGAGCGCACGGGGCGTAGCCTCTCGCGTTGCCGCGAGTTCGCGCTCGCGCACGGAGGGCAGGTCTGGGTCGAGTCAAAGACCGGGAAGGCCTGCACCTTCTTTTTGCGCGTGCGCCCCGAGGAAGAGCAGTAGGGCCGAACGCGGCGGCGCACCCCAATCCGAATGAGCTCCCTCGACGATCGTCTTCCGCGCGGCACAGGAACGGCCGGCGCCGAGGTTGTCGCGCTCCCCGCGGCCAGCGTGATCGTGCTTCGCGACGCACCGCTTGAAGTCTTGATGATCCTCCGTCACGAGCAGAGCAGCTTCGTGCCCGGCGCGTGGGTCTTTCCAGGCGGCGCCGTCGACAGAAGCGACGAGGAGATGAGCCGCCATCTCAGCGACGAGTTGCTCACGACGATGAAGATCGCTGCGCTGCGCGAGCTCTTCGAGGAGACGGGAATCTGGCTCGGCACACCGCTGAATGATCCTGAGCAGACGCGCCGGGGCTTGCTCGACGGCACTCTCTCCCTCCGCAATCTCGCCTCGGAGGCAGCGCCCGCTCTCGCGAGGTTGGTCTGGACATCGCATTGGATCACGCCGCTCGGATTGCCAAAACGCTTCGACACGTACTTCTTCCTCGCCGGCGTCGGGCGCGACGCCGTCGCCACGGTCGAGCACGCCGAGGCGGTCGAAGCCATCTGGATCTCCCCGGCGGACGCGCTCTCACGCAATGCGACCGGCGAGCTGCCGATGGTCTTCCCGACGATCCGCAACCTCGAGGCCATCCGCGGGTACTCGACGATTCAGGACGCCCTCGCGGCTCGCGCGGGCGTCACGATCAAGCCGATGCTCCCTCGGGTTGTGATCGACGGCCGGAAGAGGACGATCGTCGTCGATGAGTAGCTCCAGCGAACGCCGCGCGCCATGTTGATCCGCTCCATCACGGCGCCGAATCCCAGCCCGTTCACGCTGGACGGCACGCGAACGTATCTCCTCGGAGACTCGACGGTTCTCGATCCCGGCCCGCCCATCGATGCGCACGTCGATGCCATTTTTAATGCGATGCCGCGCCTCAATACGATTCTCATCACTCATCGCCATCCGGATCACGCTCCTGCCGCCGTCGCGCTCAAACAACGGACGGGGGCAAGGGTCATCGCGCCGGATCGCGTGCTGACGGACGAGATCGTCGACCGCCGCATCGCCGGCGGCGAGCATCTGTCCATCGAAGGCGAGTCGATCGAAGTGCTCGCGACGCCGGGACATACCGGCGAGCACGTCTGCTATTTGACATCTGATGGCGATCTCTTCACCGGCGATACGATCCTCGGTTTCGGCACGACCGCGATCTTCCCGCCCGACGGGCACATGGGCGACTACCTGCGCTCACTGGCCATGCTTCGTGCAAAGAAACCGCGACGCATCCATCCCGGCCATGGACCAACGCGCGACGACGCAACGGCGTTGATCGACGAGTACATCGCGCATCGTTTGTTGCGTGAGAAGCAGATTCTCGTCGCGCTCGCCGAGCGGGCCGCCGCGATTGATGATCTTCGCGAGCGAATCTACCCAGGACTCGATCGCCAGCTCGCCGGAGCGGCAGCGAGCCAGCTCATGGCCCATTTGATCAAGCTCGAGGAAGAGGGAAGGGTCGTGCGTGGGACTGAACTGTTCAAGCTGGCGTGAGAGATAGAGCGCCGTAGGCGTTCTTTCTTATCGCTCCAGCACGACGATCCGGAATCGCGGCGCCCGCCAATCCGCCGCGAGGTGGTAGTGGGCGCGCATCCAGCCGGCGAGGCGTGCGTTGTAATCGGCGCCGAACTCGCGGTAGCCGTACTCCGTGACGTCGCGGGTGACGATGGCAATCCTTCCCGGCGGATTCGCCTCCAGCTCCCGAAGGACTTGTTGCTCGACCGCAGCATCGGCGGTCTCAACAGGCGTGAACGTGTGGAACGACAACGGCGTCTGCGCCCCCGCGAGATAGTCGATCGTGATCCCCTCCGGAAAAACGGCGAGCGTGCGGTACGGCATCGCTCCGAGCCTGGCGAAGAAGGCGTCGAGCAGGCGCGCGCGATCCTCGTTCGAATCGAACAGGACTCCGCGCGCTGCGTGAATCGGGTACCGATGCAGCGACCAGCGCTCGCGCTGCGACGCCAGATCGCGGATCGCGAGCATCAGAAACAACGCCATCCAGAGAAGCGCGGACTGCTTCGCATAGACGCCGCGCGACGGAAGATACGCGAAGAGAACGTAGACGATCAGGAGATAGACCGGCAGCACCAGTACGAATCCGTACCAGAACGGCGCGACGTTGAGCGGGATGCGCAGCGTAGCCGCCGCCGACAGAGTCGCGAAAAAGAGCAACGGCGTCCGCCGGTCTTTGATCAGCGCCCAAATGAGCAATCCGACCTGAAAGAGGCCCCAGCCGCGAAAGAACGCGTAACCCGAGGCCGCCAGCGCGAGAAAGACTACGACGACTACCGCTGCGAGCGCGATGCGCGATGCTCGCGCTTCGGTGCGTTCGCGCCATCGCAACAGAAGGACGACAGCCGCGGTCAGCGCCGCCCCCACGAGCGCCTCGGCCGTTCTCGCCTGCCAATTCGCGGTTCCCGAGACCAAAGAGAAGAATCGCCGCGCTGTCTCTCCCTTTGTCAGCGACGCGGCCAAGACATTGTCGCGAATCCAGTCGTACCCGGGCCGGTTGTCGTGAAACCACCAGCGGGCAAACGCAATCGCGGCGAGCTGCGCGCCAGCGAACCAGGCGATCGCCGCGGCGCCGAGCCGGTACGCGATCACCGTGACGATCAGGATCACAGGGACCGCAATCGCGTACTCGACTTTGCACCATGACGCCGCAATGCCGGCGGTGATGGCCACCCCCAGCCAGAGCCGCGCACGCGGCGACTGCCGCTGGGCCACGAAGGTGGCGGCGTAGAGCGCACCCGCGAAAGCCAGAAGAAAGAGCATTCCGAGGGTCGCCGCGTACGAGTAGGGGAAAATGAAATTCGCGCCCCACGTCGTAGCCCCCGTGAAATCAATGGCCAGAAAGAGCAGCGCCGTGGCGAATGCGGCGGCCTCGCCGGCCGCCCGCCGCGCAATCGCCCAGAGCAGCAACGCGATCAGCAGCGACTGCACCACGCCGATCACCATGTACGCGGCCAGCGAATGTCCCGTGACCGCCGTGATTGCGGCCAGGAGATAGGGCGCAAGCGGAGGGTATTGATAGCGGACGTCGTGGTAGAGCGTCGCTCCTCGCAGAATCTGCTCCGGGATGTAGAGATCACGCCCGGTGTCGATGATCGGATCGAGCCATCGCCCATACGACTGTGCGAAGGCGAGCCCCGCAGCAGCGGCCAGAATCGCGGCGAAGATCACTTGGCGCAGTCGGAGCGGCATCGCGGTTAGCGTATCGCATCCGCTCGCACCTTCATCCACTCCACGCATTGCGCCAACTCGTCGTGCATCTGCTCCGGCTCGAGATGGATGGGGCGGCCGTGTCCTGGAAGCACCCACTCGAATCGGTAGCCGAGCAAGCGCTCCATCGACTTGATCTGCTCGCTCCACGAATACCAGCACGCGCTGCGGAACGCGCAGAGGCGCTCCCGCTCCACGTTCCACGCGAGGTGATCGCCAGTGAAGAGGAACTTGTCGCGATAGAGATAGACGGCATGGCCTCTCGTGTGACCGGGTGTCGGGATCATCAGGAGGTCTGGCTCGATCGGGATCGGATCGATGCCCGACGGCTTCCACTCAATGGCAGCGGTCCGCGAGCGGACATCATCGCGATGCAGGACGCGGGCGCAACCGAACCGTTCGTGAAACTTCGCGTGATCCGCGACGTCGTCGGCGTGCGTGAGAAGCATGCGCGTGGCGCCGCCGAGCCCCGCCATGTTTTTCACCAGCGGCCCGGCGAAGCGCGGAGAATCGACGAGAATGTTTCCGTTCGCGTGGCGGATGAGATAGCTGAACGCTCCGAACGAGCTCTCGCTGGTGAATCCGCAGCGGTAGACGTCCTCGGCGATCAGCTCCGGATACGCCGACAGCGCCTTCCTCATATCGTGCTTCGGCATCGACCCGATCGAGGAGGTTGGACACGCGATGAGCGCTTTCTGCGCCGCCAGCAACTCCTCCGCGGTATCGGGCTGGTGATAGACCGCCGACTGCTCGCCGGTATCGTGAAAGACACCGGGCGCGATCTGCCGGCAGGCATCGCAGTCGATGCACGAAGAGTCAACATAGAAATCGCCGGGAGCATTGGTCGGGAGACGAGCCGCAAGTTGGGCCATGGTTCGGGCAACGGGAGGGCTGAGGGGGAGAATTCCGAGAAAGGGGGATACTGGATGCGGCAACGGTGATCTCACGCGGAGACGCGGAGGTCGCGGAGACAGAATCCCTGCAATCTTGAGATCCTTCGCCGTCTACGCGGCTGAGGATGACGATAGCATCGCGGTGCCGGGGCTAACCCACAGCCCTGTTTCCAGTCTAAGGCCATGGGATGGAACCGCACGATCTGACGGCGCACCGGGCGCGGCTCGGCGACCCTGATGCGTTCCGGCAGCTCGTGGAGCGTCACAGTCCCGTTATCTTCAAGGTGGCTTATCGCATGACAGGAAACCAGCACGATGCCGACGATGTAGTGCAGGAAACCTTCCTGCGCGCCTATCGCCAGTTGCACAACTTCGAGGAGCGCTCGAACTTCGGTACGTGGCTGCATCGCATCGCCATCAATTGCGCGCTCGATCTGCTGCGCTCGCGCGTCCGGCACGACCGGCACTACGGCGGCGATCCGGAAAGCGCCGAGCTGAGCGGCGCCATGGCATGCGCCGAGCCTCTGCAGGATCGACTCCTGATCGCCAGCGAAGTCAGCAGGCAGGTGTCGGCGGCGATGGACCGTCTCAGCGGCAACGAGCGCACCGCGTTCATCCTTCGCCACTACGAAGGGATGCCGGTCGAAGAGATCGGCAAAGTCCTCGGCATCCAGGTGAGTGCCGCGAAACATACGATATTCCGGGCCGTGCGCAAGTTGCGCGAGTCGTTGGAGCCTATGGTGAGGTCAAACCCATGCAGCACTTGAACGAAGACGATCTGGTCATGCATCTCTTTCACGAAGATGACGCTCCGGCGGGCGCGCAGGCCCATCTCGACGAATGCGCCGCATGCCGCGCCGAGCTCGAGACCTTGCGCGGCGTGCTGACGCTCGTGGATACGGCCGAGGTGCCTGAGCCTCCAGCCGGCTACGGCGAAAAAGTCTGGAATCGGCTGCGCTGGAAGCTCGACGCTCCACCGGCTCGCACGCGGCTCTGGCAAGGATGGGTCGCTGCCGCCGCAGTGGTGACAGGAGTATTCGTCGCCGGAACCTGGTGGCGTGCGGAACACGTGAAGACGATCGCGCCGGCGGCTATCGCGACCGCGCGCCCGGCCGCGGAGCAGCCGGCTGCGCCGGATCGCCTGCTCTCGCTGGTCGTCGGCGATCACCTCGATAACTCGGAGCGCCTGCTGGCCGAGATCGCGCACGCCGATCCGTCGCGGGATTTCGATGCCGTCAGCGAGCAGCGCAAGGCCGAAGAGTTGGTTGCCGCGAACAGGATCTACCGGCAGAGCGCGCTGCGGCGCGGCGACACGCGGATCGCCTCCGTGCTTGGCGATCTCGAGCCGGTTCTTGCCGAGCTCGCGCACTCCGACGGCTCGCTATCGCCCGGCGAGGTGGAATCGCTCCAGAAACGCATCGACGAACGAGGATTGCTCTTCAAAGTGCGCGCCGCCGGCGCACAGGTGAACGGCCGCGAGCAGTTGCCGCGCAAAGTCTCGGCTGCGGTCGACAATCTCTGACCCAAGGATGGACACCGCTATGAGAATCCTCAAATCCCTTGCCGCCGTCGCGCTGGCAGTCTTGACCGCGATGGCCGCGCTGGCGCCGGACACGCACGCCGAGACCGCCGCGTTCGTCGACTCCGGCGACGGCGGAGAACAACCTCGTCGCCACCGAGCCGATCGCGTGATCGCCGACAGCGAAGCCGAAATCTACGATCAGGGCACCGACGCGCTCGACGATCACGACTGGCGCCGCGCGGAAGGTTTGTTCAAGGGCGTTGCACAAATGAAGCTCGCGCACGCCGACGCCGCGCTTTATTGGCTGGCCTACGCGCAGAACAAGATGGGACACCGGGGCGAAGCGTTGGCGACCCTGGTAACGATGCAGAAGGAATACCCGAAGAGCCGGTGGAGCGGCGACGCAAAGTCCCTCGAGCTGGAGATCCGTCACGCCTCCGGGCAGCGGGTATCGCCTGAGCGCCTTGGCGACGAAGACAGGCTCATCATTCTGAACGACCTCGTGGAGAGCGAGCCCAACCGGGCCATTCCGATGCTCGTGAAAATCATTCGCGGAGAGGGCTCGCCCCGGATGAAGGAGCGCGCACTTTTCGTCCTGACCCAGACCGGCTCGCCTGAGGCGGTGACCGTCGTCGGCGATATCGCCAAGGAAGAACAGAACGAGCCGCTGCGCAAAGTCGCGGTCCGCTATCTCGGCACAGTCGGAAGCGATCTGAGCCGCAAGATTCTCTCCGACGTCTATGGCACGACGACGGACGCCGGCGTGAAACGCATCGTCGTACGATCGCTGATCACGCCGGGCGACCGCGAGCGTCTGCTCAAGCTCGCCAAGAGCGAGCCGAACATCGAGCTCCGCGGCGATGCCCTTCTGCAACTCGGCATCGTCGGCGCGCGCGGCGATCTCGCTGAGCTCTACACCCACGAGAGCTCGGTCCCGCTCAGACGAAGGATTCTGCAGTCGCTGCTCGTCTGCGGCAGCACCGACAAGCTTGTCGAGATCGCACAGACTGACAAGGTGCCGGAGCTCCGCGCCACGGCTATCCGCAACCTCGGCCTGGCCGGACCGAAGACCGGCGCCAGACTTGTGTCGCTCTATGAGTCCGACAAATCGCCTGAGGTTCGCAGGGCCGCCGTCGAGGCGCTCTTCTTTCAGAACAACCTCAAGTCACTCCAGGACCTCGAAAAGAAAGAGAAGGATCCGGCCCTCAAGAAGGTATTGGCGTCGAAGATCGAGGTTCTGACCAATGGCGGCGATCGCGAGATCGTTATTGAGTTGCCGCGTGATTGAGGAAATCCGTCACGCTGCCACGACGCGATTTCGCCCGCCATGCTTTGCGTCGTAGAGGGCGCGGTCGGCGGCAGCGATCCAATCCTCGGGCCGCGCGCTGGACGGAGGCATGGCCGCGATCCCGGCGCTGTAGGTCACGGTGAAAGCCGCGCCGGCCGCGCCGAGCTGTTCGATCGACGCGAACTCTTCGCGCAGGCGGTCGATCAGCCTCACGCTCTCGCTCGTACTCAGATCCGGCACCAGGATCGCGAACTCCTCGCCGCCGTATCGGGCCACCGTGTCGCTGCGCCGCAGGCGCTTGCGCAGCAGCATCCCGAGCGACGCCAGAACGCGATCGCCGACGGTGTGTCCATGCGTATCGTTCACTGCCTTGAAGTGGTCGAGATCGAGCATGATGATCGTCGGCTGCTGCTCGGGATGGCGGTAGCGATCCGCCCAGAGTTGCTTCAGGTGGCGGAGGAATGCGCTCTGCGTCAGCAAACCGGTGAGCTCGTCGTGCTCAACGAGATGGCGCACGAAGCGGGCGCGGTTGATCCGCGCCTTCACCGTGGCGAGCAAAATGCCAGGGTCAACCGGATAGATCAAATAGTCGTCCGCTCCGGCATCGACGCCCGCAATGTGAGCCCGCGGCCCTGCTTCCGATGAGATGAACACGATAGGCGTCGTGGCGAAACCCGGCTTCTGGCGGATATAGCGGGCGAGCTCGTAGCCGTCTGCATCGGGTAACCTGGTATCAAGCACGACGAGGTCGGGGCGTTGACTCGAGAGATCGGCATCGAACCGGTTAACGCTGGTGCTAATACGCGCCTCAAAGCCGCCGTCCTCGAGAATTGACGCGATCGCCGTGGATTTCTCGAAGCTCCTCTCGTAGCAGCGCACGCGCCGGGGTTCTCCCTTGGCCAATTCCAGAAGATTCTCCAGCGCGCGGACCAGCTCCGTGTAGTCGAGGGGCTTGTGAAAAAAGGCATCGGCGCCGCAGCGCACCGCTTGTACTCGGTCGGCGAATCCGGCCAACCCGCTGGTGATGATGGCGGGCCTGCTCTCACCGCCCGGAAGGCTGCGCAGGCGCTCGATCAACTGGTAGCCGCGGCCATCGGGCACGAAGATGTCGCTCACGATCGCGTCCGGCATCTTCGTGGCCAGGAGCTCGAGCGCCGCGGTCAAGGTCAGGGCTCCGCGCACCTGCATGCCCTGCTTCTCGAGCACGCGCTGGAGAATGCGATGGCCGACCGGATCATCCTCCAACAGCAGAATGTCGATCGGTACTGTGGCGCTCGCCGCCGCCGCCTCCCACTCCGATGGAACCGGTTGGCCGCCTGCGGCAAGGGCCTCTCGGATCTGATCGATCGCACCGCGCCAACGAGCGAGAGCTTCGGTCGGTACCGCGACCCCGGCCGCCAAGGCGGCGCCGGCTTCCGCCTCGGTGTCACGTGCGGCGGTGGTCACTGTCGGAAAGCCGAACGTCGTACCAATGCCGCCGAGGCCGTGGAGCTTGTGCACGATCTCGTCGAGCGCCGCGGCATCGGTCGGATTCGCCTCGATCAGGTCGAGCAGGCGTGCGAGGTCGTCCAGTCTCCGGACGGAGCTCTGCACGAACTTTTCGCGCAGCATGGCGAAGGTTTCAGCTTCGGAGCGCTGGTCGTTATCCAAGAGGAAATCCTCGGAGCCAGCGGGCGCTCGCACGCGTTCCAAAAAGTTTTTTGGGGAAAATCGCGCCCGTGACACTCCAATAGGTTGCGGGGACCCGCCGCAACGCCCTCATGGTACGCCTTTCGCCGCCGATTCCGGCAAAGGCGTGGGAGATGTTGCGGGCTCCGAGGCCTGACGAAGGGCCCACCGTTGTTTGCCGTCGCCTCGCATCAGTCTCGGCGGACTAGGAACGGGTGACGGTGGCCGCTGCCGGTGGACCCTTTGCCAGGCCTCGATCGAGGTCCCTTCGGACTGCGGCGGCAC
>DASQGS010000092.1:0-5381 GCA_035632455.1 Thermoanaerobaculia bacterium
CATGAGAAACAGTGCGCCGATCAGAAACGGCGCGAGCGCGAATGCGAAGTAGAAGTGCTGGCGCTCCGCGTACGAGATGGCGGCCACGACGACCCACATCGCCACGTACCAGACCGCGTCGCGGCGGCGCGCGCGGAGAGGCGATGGAGCGAGCATGGCCGCTCCGGCGATGAGCGCGACGACCCACATCACGAAGGCGAAGCACTCCGGCTGCGCGAAATTCAGCACCAGCGCGCTCAAGGAACGGAAGCAGTCCGGAACGGCGAGCAGCGTCCTCACGTGAACGCCGCCGCCGCCGATCAGCGCGAGTGAGACGGTGACGAAGTCGCCGGCGAATCCGATCACCGCGAAAACGACGAGAAGCGGGAGCGCGACAGCGATCACTCCGACGAAAAGCGCGAGGAGCGCTCGCGATCGCTGGCCTCCCCACCGCATCGCGGCCACGATCGCGACGATGGC
Organism: Thermoanaerobaculia bacterium; assembly: GCA_035632455.1. Classification (GTDB taxonomy): domain Bacteria; phylum Acidobacteriota; class Thermoanaerobaculia; order Gp7-AA8; family Gp7-AA8; genus DASQGS01. The sequence goes on from DASQGS010000092.1 coordinate 460, forward strand.
CGAGTACACAGCGAATTCGAGAGAGAAGAGCGCGGCAATGGCGATGACCGCTCCGGCCGCGAGCAGCTTCCGCCGCGAGCGCATGCGCACCGCCGAAACGACGAGCGCGAGCGCCGCCAGTGCCGGGATGACTCTCACCATCAGCGTCGCCGATGGCCAGAGCATCACCCCTACCAACACCGCCAGCAGCCCTCCCTCGGCCGTCCCGGTCGCCGCGACCGCAACTGCGTAGATGGCGATCATGTTCAGTGAGGCCTCGACGCGGCGGACCTTCAGCAGTGTCCCGATCGATGCGGCGCCGCTCTTCATCGCCACGAGGTCGAGGACACCATCGGAGAGAAGCCCGTGCACCGGGACGACGTCGCGATACGGCAGCTCGCCGCGCGCCATCTCGGAAGCGGGCATCAGGTCGTGACCGTCCTCGAAGAAGTCGATGGCCGGCATCGAGGAGATGCCGAGGAGCACGAGCGGATAGGCGGCCAGAGCGATGGGGAACGCCACGTAGGTCGCAAAGCGGCGGACGGTCCGCTCGCGCGAGCCCTCGCGGAGCAGGAACGTCAGCAGGAGCGCGGTGCCGACGATCCAGAGAAGCGCCAGCGCACCGGCGGCTTTCGCGCTGATCCACTGCATCTGAAAGAGGAAGGCGAGCGGCGCCGCCACGAAGGCGAGAGCAGGACGGCGGTTCGTGGCCAACCATCCGGCGAGCAGGCGCAGGGCGAAGACCAGGATTGCCCCTCGAAGAAAGGTTGCGGCCGGCGTCTTGCCGAATCCGATGTCGAGCAGCGCGAAGTACGTCGAAAAGAGGACCGGGATGAGGACGACGTCGGCCCTGGAAAACCGCGGCTGCAGCGTTCTGAGGGGAACCATCGCCGCCGCGACGATGCCGTGGAGGATCACGTGGCGGAGCGTGCCGAAATGCATCAGCGTGATCGCGGCGGACGAGAGAGCGATGCAGTAACAGGTGGCTGCCCATGCCGTATGTGGCACAGGCACTCCTGTCTGGGCCGCCTCCGACGAAGGAGCACGGACAAGAGTGTCTGTGCCACACAGCTTGCGCGCGGCGATGTTGCCGGCGAGTGCTCCAGCGATTGTTAGAGCGATTGCCGCGACCAGTTGCAGCATCGGCGTCGACGGCGATATGCCCGCCGCCTGGATCGCGCCGGGCACTTCATGCGCAGAGACGCGGAGGACGAGCTCCGGCGCGAGTGCGATGCCGACAGTCAGGCCGTAACCGGCCGTCGCCGCGCGGACAAACCACGGCAGAAGGCGCTCAGACGACATACGCGACGGCGAATCCGATCTGCGCGGCCATCATCATCAGGTACATGTGGCGCCACGACGGGTGGTTCTCGGTGGCCGTGAGCTCGTCGGGATTGCGCACGATCAGGTAGACCGTGTAGAGGCCCCAGAGCGCGAGCGCGATGCCGAGAATCGTCAGGAACGTGGGGTTGCCGGTAAGGATCGTGTGAGCGGGCGAGAGCGGGTCGCGAAGGCGCGCGCCGAGCGGCATCAGCAGCCATGGGAAGACGAAGAATGGCGCGATCATCCAGGCGGCCCTGCGCACGCCGAAGGCGATCGGCAGCGTGCGGCAGCCGCCCTTCGCGTCGCCCTGCATGTCCGAAAAGTCCTTGGTCGACGCCGCGCCCAGCAGGAAAAACATGAACACCGAACCGATGAACCACGGTTCGGTCGAGGCCAGGAACGTCCGTGGAGCGAACGCGTGCGCCACCATCGTCCAGCCGGCCACCTTCAGGAGACATCCGCGCGGGATGGCAATGGTGAGGTTCGCGCCGATTGGGTGCGCCTTCGTGCGCCCCAGCGCCGGGGCGGAGTACATGAACGTGAAGATCATCCCGGCGATGTAGATGAAGAAGCACTCATGGGCGCCGGTCGGCGCGTGGAACTTCGCGCTCCAGGTCGTGTATGGGTGAACGACGACCCACCACGTCGGGACGATGGCCAGCGCGTAGAACACACAGGTGAAGATCCAGGCGTTGCGCAGCGAGATCGCGCCGGTGACGAGCGGCCGGTTGGGCTTGTTCACGCGGTCGATCTCGAGGTCGTAGATCTGGTTGATGGCGTTCGAGGCGGCGTTGAGGAACGACGCGCAGATCGAGCCGAGGACGATCGTCAGGACGACCGAGAGCGTGAGCGCGCGCTGCGGGTCGGGATTGTGCGCCGATCCGAACGCACACACCGCCCCGGAGATGATGCCGAACAGAGGGGGCAGGAGCGTGAACGGACGAGCGAGCTGGACGTAGGACTTCAAGCGGGCGGTAGTTTAACGGAGAGGGTGACTGGGTCACGGGTCACGAGGTCGCGAGGTTTCGAGGTTTCGAGGCCGCCTCGTGACCTCGTGACCTCGCAAGCTCGTGACCTCGTGACCTCGTGATCGCCCCCGAACCGGCACGAAACCGGAATCGGCCGTGTCAGGAACTGCGTTACACTCACCGCCACCCTGCCCTATGGTGCGCAAACCGATTTTTGACGAAAGTGCCGACGACGATTCGAGCGTTGGAGCACCCCCGAGAAGCATGAACAGCAACGAACGAAGAATTGCTCTGTTCATCGATTTCGAGAACATCGCGATCGGTGTCACTGAAGCGAAGTACAAGAAATTCGAGATCGCCCTCCTGCTCGAGCGCCTGCTCGAGAAGGGAAAGATCGTCGTCAAGCGCGCCTACAGCGACTGGGACAAGTTACCCGACTACAAACGCGAGCTCCACGAGTCGGCCATCGAGCTGATCGAGATCCCGGCCCGCTCGTACTCCGGCAAGAACTCCGCCGACATCCGGCTCGTGGTCGATGCCATGGACATGTCCTACTCCAAGGAGCACATCGACGTCTTCGTCGTGGCTTCCGGCGACTCCGACTTTTCGCCGCTCGTGTCCAAGCTCAAGGAGAACGACAAGTTCGTCATCGGCGTCGGCGTGAAGAACTCCTCGAGCGATCTGCTGATCGACAACTGCGACGAGTTCATCTTCTACGAGGACCTCGTGCGCGGCACGCAGAAGGCGCCCACCGTGGCCTTCAAGGACAAGAAGCAGGGCGAGGTCTTCAAGCTCCTGATCGACTCCATCAAGGCGCTGATGCGCGAGAACAAGGAGATCCTCTGGGGGTCGATGGTCAAGCAGACCATGCAGCGCAAGAAGCCGACCTTCAACGAGGAGTACTACGGCTACAACACCTTCAGCGACCTTCTCGAGGATGCGCAGTCGAACAACATCATCAAGATCAAGAAGGACGTGAAGAGCGGGTCGTACGTGATCACCGGGTTCGCGCAGCCGGCGGCGTAGAGGCGAGTGCTGAGTACGGAGTGCTGAGTACTGAGTGGGCGGCCTGAACGGGTCGCCCGTCGTGTATCAGGCTGATTCCAATCTCGCGGCGCTGCGACGGGCGAGTTATGCGTAATCGCCGAGGTGTAATTCACCGCAGAGACGCAGAGGACGCAGAGACTCGCAGAGGCCTCTGTGTACCTCTGCGCTCTCTGTGTCTCTGTGGTGAGTACACCGGCATGTCATCCGAGATCGTGAGTTCTTCCGACAGACGCTCAGCAACTCACTGAAAACCCGGAAGAGCTTCAATTTTCAATTTTCAATGTTCGACTCCATAATCCCCGCCGCGTGCCAAAGATCCGGAATCGCGACCACTTCCCCGCGCTGGTGATCGGCACCGGCATCGCCGGGCTGACGGCGGCGTACACGCTCGCCGCCGCGGGGCTGCGCGTCCTGCTCGTCACCAAAGCCACCGACCCGAAGGACTGCAACACGTTCTGGGCCCAGGGCGGGATCATCTATCAGGGCGAGAACGACTCGCCGGCGAAGCTCATCGCCGACATCCTCCGCGCCGGCGCCGGAATCTCCAATGAAGAGGCGGTGCGCTTTCTGGCAGAAGAAGGACCGCGCGTCGTCAAGGACGTTCTGCTCGAGAAGATGCACGTCCCCTTCTCGACGACGGACGAGGGCGAGCTCGATCTGACGCAGGAAGGGGCGCACTCGATCCCGCGCATCATCTACGCCGGCGATGCCACGGGACGGGCCATCGAGAACTCGCTGCTGAACCGCGTCATCAACGAGCCGAACATCACGCTCGCGACGAACGTGACCGCGATCGATCTCCTCACGACGCACCACCATCCGAACGACATCCAGGTGCGCTACCGGCTCAACAATGAATGCGTCGGCGCGTACCTGCTCGACAACGCCACCAACGACGTCTACACCGTGTTCGCCGATTACACCGTCCTGGCCACCGGCGGCATCGGACAGATCTATCTCCACACGACGAACACACGGAACGCGATCGGCGACGGCGTCGTCATGGCTCACCGCGCCGGCGCCGATCTGATGAACAGCGAGTACGTCCAGTTCCACCCGACGGCGCTCGCAGACAAACAGGCCAACCACTTCCTGATCTCGGAAGCGCTACGCGGCGAAGGAGCGCGGCTGCGAAACCAGAAGGGCGAGTTCTTCATGGAGAAGTACTCGCCGCTGAAGGACCTCGCGCCGCGCGACGTGGTGGCCCGCGCCATCCTCGAAGAGATGACCATCAGCAAGGAGGAGTTCGTCTACCTCGATCTGGCGAACTTCTACAAGGGACATGTCCCGATCGCGGAGCGCTTCCCGAACATCCGCCGCGCCTGCGCCGAGATCGGCGTCGACATCGAGCGGGAGCCGATCCCCGTGGTTCCCGCTGCGCACTACTTCTGCGGCGGCGTGCTCGCGAACACCTCCGGCGAGACGACTCTGCCGCGCCTCTACGCCATCGGCGAGACCTCGTGCACGGGCCTTCACGGCGCGAACCGCCTCGCCTCGACATCGCTGCTCGAAGGACTGACCTGGGGGTATTACGCGGGACGGTCGATCATCGGCAAGCTGGGAGAGATCGCAGAAGGCAGATCGCAGATCGCAGGGAAGAAGAAA
>DASQGS010000093.1:0-2773 GCA_035632455.1 Thermoanaerobaculia bacterium
AGGCGGCGGAACCCCGTAGGGGTGTAGCGCGCCGAAGGATCTCCTCGGCAGGATGGTGGTCTTGGCAAGGAGATCCTTCGCCGCGCTACGCCCCCATCCGGGGCCTTCGCCGGCTCAGGATGACGTGCTGACCACTGACAACTGCCCACTGACGACCCCAGAACCCGCCCACCCCGCCTCCGTATATCGGCCATGCTCACGATTGAATCGGTCTCCAAACGGTTTCGCACCGGCACCTGGGGTGTCCGCGATCTCTCGCTCAGCGTCGACGGCGGAGTGCTCGGTCTTCTCGGTCCGAACGGCGCGGGCAAGACCACGCTCATGCAGATGATCGCGACCATCACACGCCCGACAAGCGGTCACATCCGCTTCGGCGGTACGGACATCGTTGCCTCTCCCGACACCTTGCGCCGGCGGCTCGGCTATCTGCCGCAGGACTTCGGCGTCTACGAGAACCTCACCGCCGTCGAGCTCCTCGGCTACTTCGCGGCGCTCAAGGGCGTGCACGACAAGCGCCGCATTCACGAGATGCTCGAGCTCGTGAACCTGCACGCCGTGGCCAACCGCTCCGTCGGCGGCTTCTCCGGCGGGATGAAGCAGCGCCTCGGTATCGCTCAGGCGCTGATCAACGATCCCGACCTCGTCATCGTCGACGAGCCCACCGCAGGCCTCGATCCCGAGGAGCGCGTCCGCTTCCGCAACGTCCTCTCGGACATCGGCGCCGGCAAGCTGGTCATCCTCTCGACTCACATCGTCTCTGACATCGAATCGATCGCCACGCAGATCGCCATCATGAAAGAAGGGCGGCTCGTCACCCTCGACACGCCGGAAGCGCTGCTGCTCACGGCCGAAGGAAGCGTGTGGGAGATGGTGCTCTCGAGCGAAGCCTTCGAGCGGATGCGAGCCGCAATGAAAGTTTCGAGCGCCGTGCGCAGGCCTGACGGCGTGCACGTGCGCGTGGTCGCGCGGACGAAGCCGGCGAGCGATGCCCGGCCGGCCGAGCCGAATCTCGAAGACGCGTTCCTTTTCACGATGAGCTTCGCGGAGAACGCCGCCGGAGCTGCGGCGTGACGGCGACCTTTCTTCGCATCGCGGCGATCGTCCGCGCCGATTTCCTGATCCGCTTTCGCAGGGTGTCGACGGTCGTGATCTTTCTCTTGCTCAGCTCCGTCGCCTATCTCTGGATTCCGGCGCCATCCACCGGGCGGACTCTGATGCAGGTCGATGGCCGCAGAGTCCTTTACAACTCCGCCGCCGTCGGCATGGCCACAGCGATGCTGGGGATGATCTTCATCGGCATGGCCGGTTTCTACGTGATCTCGAACGCCGTGCGCCGCGATGTGAGCTCGCGCTGCGGCCTGATCATGGCCTCGACGACAATGCGCAGCGGCGAGTACTTGTTCGGCAAGTTTCTCGGCAATGCCGTCTTTCTGGCCACGTTCATGGCCGGATTCATGCTCAGCTCGATGGCCATGCTCATCGTGCGCGGCGAGGCGCCGCTCCAGCCCTTCGTGTTCGCCGGTCAGTACGCGATGATGGTGCCCTCGGCCATCGTCTTCGTGTCCGTGCTGGCGATCGTCTTCGAATCGATTCCGTTTCTCTCCGGCCGTTTCGGCGACGTCGTCTATTTCATGTTGTGGGTGTCGTCGATTGGCTTTGTCGTGCCGTCCTTCGAGCAAGGCGCGAGCGGCCCGGGCCTGGCCGGCTTTTTCGATTTCTCCGGCATGGGGTTCGCGTTCGATCAGCTCCACCGCGTGCTGCACACGAAAGCGATGTCGATCGGCCAGACGGATTTCGACGCTGCGAAGGGGACGATGGTCTTTCACGGGTTGACCCTCGGCAACGGCTGGCTGCTGCCGCGGATCGGCTCGACGCTGATCCCGATGACGCTGTTGTTTGTCGCCCGCATTTCTTTCCATCGCTTCGATCCCGTTCGCGTCAAGCAAGTCTCGGGAACGGAGCGCCGCGGCTGGCTGGCGCGCGCCAACGCGCTCGCCAAGCCGCTGGCGAGGCCGCTGGCGTTTCTCGCGACAGGCGGCGCCTCGGAGCCGTCGATCTTCAATAGCGCCCGCGCTGATGCGTTGCTCACAGTCGAATCGACGCCGGTCATGCTCCTGGTCATCGCCGGCTTCGCGATCGCCTCGCTGGCCTCGGGGACGCAAGCCCTTATGAACGGCGTGCTCCCGATCGCCTTTGCCGCCCTGGCGGTCTTTCTCGCCGATGTCTCCTGCCGCGAACAGCGCGCCGGCACACGTGCATTCGTCGAGTCCACGCCTCGGATCAAGAGCCATTTTGTGCTCTGGAAACTGATCACGTCCTTGCTGCTGTCGCTCGGATTCCTGTTCGTGCCGATTGTGCGCGTCGCCATTACAATGCCGGCAAGGCTCGTGCCACTCGCCGCAGGCATCCTCTTTGTATGCGCCCTAGCCACGTCGCTCGGCGTAATCAGCGCCAATCCTAAGACATTCATAGTGGTCTTTCTTTCGTTCACATACATCGTGGTCAATGGCAAGGGCCTCAATCCCTGGCTCGATTACGCAGGCTTCTTCGGCAAATCGTCGCTCGCTGTAATGCTCGTGTATTCAGGAATCGGCGTGGCCACGTTGGTCGCGGCACATTGGTTTCGGGCGAGGCGTGCGGATTGAGAGGATCATCCGCCCTGAAGAGTTGAGAATGCGAACCCCTGCTTACTCTCTGCGCACGACACGCCTCGGATTCCGCACATGGACCGAGGACGACCTCCCGCTTGCGACCGGCCTCTGGGGTGATCCGG
>DASQGS010000094.1:0-2772 GCA_035632455.1 Thermoanaerobaculia bacterium
GAGCGCGGAATGCCGAGCTTTGCCGCCGCGCCGGTGGGTCCTGCAACGCGCCCGGACGACCCGGCGAGCGCGCTCTCGATCATCTCTTTCTCTTCGCGGATCGTCGGACGGCCGAGGCCGCGGCTGCCTGTCGTCTCTCTCGCGAGCCGGTTCTGCAGCCACGTTTCGTCGACAACCAGCGTGTCGCTGTCGCACAGGATCACAGCGCGCTGGATGACGTTCTGCAATTCGCGGACGTTGCCGGGCCATTTGTATTCGGTGAGCACGTCCATCGTCCGGCGGCTGACATTCCTGATCTTCTTCCCGACATTCGCGGAGTAGCGTTGCGTCAGATATTGGACCAGCACGGGAATGTCTCCGATACGATCGCGCAGCGGCGGGGCGTGGATCGGAAAGACGCTAAGGCGGTAGTACAGATCATCGCGGAAGGAGCCGTCAGCAACGCCTTTGTCGAGGTCGCGGTTCGTCGCTGCGATGACTCGCACGTCGACGCCGACCGGCTTGCTCCCGCCGACGCGATCGAATGTGCGCTCCTGCAGGACGCGCAGCACCGCGACCTGCGCCTCTGGCGGCAGATCGCCGATTTCATCCAGGAAGATCGTGCCGCGGTCGGCGAGCTCGAAGCGGCCTAGATGCCGCTGGATCGCGCCGGTGAACGCGCCTTTTTCGTACCCGAACAGCTCCGAGGTGATCAGTGATGGCGGGATGGCGCCGCAATTCACGGATACGAACGGCCGTGACGCACGCAGCGACCGCTTGTGAATCGCGCGCGCGATCAGCTCCTTTCCCGTACCGGTCTCGCCCGTGATCAGCACGGTCGAGTCGGTGCCCGCGACCTTCGTCACGAGCGAGAGCACGCGGCGCAGTGGTGCCGAGGAGCCGACGATCTCCTCGAACATCGATGCCTGGCTGATTTCGTCGCGCAGCGCAACGTTCTCGTTGTAGAGCTGATCTTTCAATTGGCGAAGCTCTTCTTCAGCGCGTTTTCGATCGTCGATGTCGGTGATCGTTCCGTACCAACGGACGATCGCGCCGCTGTCATCGCGGAGAGAAACAGCGCGCACGAGGATCCATCGATACTCCCCTTGCGCGTTGCGCATCCGCAGTTCGTGATCGAACGGATCGCCCGAGGCAACTGACTCGCGCCACGCAGCGATGATACGTTCGCGATCGTCCTCGTGAACGTTCTCCGTCCACGTCCAGCCGATCGCTTTTCCGCCGCCGAGGCCCGTCCGGTCGAACCAGCTCTCGGTGCTGAAATCGACGGCGCCGTCAGGTGTCGCGGTCCAGACGTACGCGGGGATCGTCTCGATGATCATCCGCAGTTCTTTTTCTGTCGCGCGGGCCTTCGCCTCGGCGCGTTTGAGGTCTTCGATGTCCACGCTCGAGCCGAACCAGCGGACGATCTTTCCGGAGTCGTCGCGCAGCGGAACGGTGTGATGCAGCATCCACCGGTATTCGCCGCTCGCACGGCGGACGCGAGCCTCGGAGATCGCGAGGGAGCCGCTGGCGACGGCGACCTGCCATCGCCGGACGTGCGCGTCGCGGTCATCCGGATGGATCAGGTCGATCCACGCCCAGCCGCTAAGCGCGTCGAGCGGAACGCCAAGCCACTCGAGCCACCGTTCGTTGAAATAGTCGAGGTACCCGTCAGGACGGGCGCTGAAAATCAACGCCGGCGTCACGTCGACGACGAGACGTGCATCGATCTGCTGCCGTGTTTCGGACACGCTGCAACACGATAGGCTCGCGAGTCCTCGCGAGCAAGCAGCGGCGCGCTGAACAGGGCGCAACGGTCACTAGCGCCTCCCCCTGGAGCGGCTGGCGACCTTCACAGAGAGCTTACCGGCAAGAAGTGGTCCGCCCCGTCCTGTTGCGTGGTAAGGGCGAGCACAGTTGTCGCGTCGATGCTCTGCAAAGCGCATCGCGTTTGCAAGCGGTATCGCGCCTGACATTTGTGGGATCAAGCCGGGACATGTCTTGCCAACTGACGACCCTACGGGCATCCGGGAGTCCCATTGCGCAAACGATTCACGTCCCGCAGAATTGTGTGTGGGAGGTACGCATGCGAACTGCCCTCAGTCTCATCGCCGTCCTGGTCGCCGCTTCCGCGCTCGCGCAGGCCGAGGAGCCGTACAAGGTCGAGGCCCGCGGCGAGAGGTATGCCCTCGCGCTCGATGTGCATCCGCTCGGAGACGGCAAGGCGGAGTGCGACGTCAGCATCACCGATCTCTCGTCAAATGCCGTCATCTGGGAGCCGCATCTCGGCGGTAAGGACTACAAGGCGGCCAAGGAGATCGATGGACAGCGCTATCAGATCGAAGTCAACGTTCATAGGAGCTCGCCATCTGTCACCGCCCATCTGGTCATCGAGCGTCAGGGTGTAATCGTCGATTCATTATTTGCGGGCTGGCGCGGGCCTTCACACCTGTTGCAGATCAATGCCTCCGGCGCCTACCTAACCGGCGTCGAGGTGAAGGGGCCGCAGGTCGTCAGGCGGGTCGATCCGGCCTATCCGGCCGAGGCGCGGACGAGCGGAGTCACGGGGATCGTGATCCTCCAGATTCTGATCGACAAGACCGGAGTGGTCCGGCAGGTGCTTCCCCTCAAAGAGCTCGGCCATGGCCTGGACGAAGCGGCGACCGATGCAGTGAAGCAGTGGCGCTTCCGACCAGTGACCCTGAACGACAAGCCCGTCGATGTCGTGTCGAACCTCACCGTCAGGTTCATACTGAGGTAGATCATCTCCGCGCGAATCCCTGCAGACACCAT
>DASQGS010000095.1:0-20260 GCA_035632455.1 Thermoanaerobaculia bacterium
CTCGTTCGCCGCTGTCGGATGCTCAGGCGCGACCGGCGCGCGGTAGTCGCATTCCGAGTTGTTGCAGAGCTCGATCTGACCCTCGCGCTTCGTCTCCTTCTCCATGAGGTACGGCGCTTTGCATTTCGGACAGGGCCGGGCGACCGGACGATTGTTGAGGGCGAAGTCGCATTTCGGGTAGCGGGAGCAGGAGTAGAAAATACCTCGCCGTGAGCGGCGCTCGACGAGATCGCCCTCGCCGCATCTGGGACACTTCACGCCGGTCGGTTTCGGCGGCGTGGAGCCCGCTTTTCCGATCTTGCGGATCGTCTTGCAGTCCGGATAACCGGAGCATGAGTAGAACGGACCGTAGCGGCCGCTCTTGAGCACCATCTCCTTGCCGCAGTTTTCGCACGGCGGCTGCGGCTCGGTGGGAAGGTTTGCCTTCAGGAGTCTGGGGTCCTTCGTGTTCTTGCAGTCGGGGTATCCGGTGCAGGCATAGAACTGCCCGAAGCGCGATCGCTTGAGCTGCATCGGCTTGCCGCACTTGTCGCAGTTGATTGCCTCGCCTTCCGCCTGCTCGGTGTCGGATGCGCGCGCCGTCTCTTTCGTGTTCTTGCACTCGGGATAATTCGTGCACGCAAGAAACTCCCCGAAGCGGCCGAATTTGATGGCCATCGGGGCACCACATTTCTCGCAGATCTCGTCTGTCTTGATCCCCTCGCCTTTGACCTGGGTCATCTCTTCCTTGGCCCGCTCCAGATCGCGATTGAATTTGACCGAGAACTCCTTCATCAAAGCGGTCCATTCGATCTTGCCGTCTTCGACCTCGTCGAGCTCTTCCTCCAGGCGCGCCGTGTAAGTCTCGTCGATGATGTCGGCAAACGATTCCTTGAGCAGCTTCGTCACGAGCATGCCGAGTTGTGTCGGATAGAACTTGCCATCCTGCTTGTAGGTGTAATCGCGCGTCTGAATGGTGGTGAGGATCGATCCGTAGGTCGACGGGCGTCCGATACCGTTCTCCTCGAGGGCCTTCACCAGGGTCGCCTCCGTATAGCGAGGCGGAGGTTGCGTGAAGTTCTGTTTCGTCTCCAGACCCAGAAGCTTGAGGGCCTCACCTTCGTCGAGTGGCGGCAGCATCTTGCCGTTGTCCGGCTTCTCGGTGTCCTCATCGTCCTCAGCGGCGGCAGCGTCCTGAAAAACCGCGAGAAAGCCGGAAAATCGCAGCACCTCGCCCGAGGCGCGGAGTGTGTAGGGGCCGCTTTGGACGTCGACGTCAGTGACGTCGAAGATCGCCTGCTTCATCTGCGACGCCACAAAGCGGTCGAAGACCAGCTTGTAGAGGTTGTACTCCTCGCGAGTGAGGAAGTCCTTGACCTTTTCCGGATCGAACTCGATGGACGTCGGACGGATCGCTTCGTGCGCCTCTTGCGCTTGGGCAGCCTTCTTCACTTTGTAGACGTTCGGCTTCTCGGGAAGGATTTCCGCGCCGTACTTCGCTGAGATGTACTGCCGTACTTCCGTGAGAGCGTCATCGGAGACACGCACCGAGTCCGTGCGCATGTACGTGATGAGGCCGACTTGGCCGAGGGCGCCGAGCTCTTTGCCCTCATAGAGCTTCTGAGCGATCGACATCGTCCGCTTCACGGGATACTTGAAACGGCGATAAGCCTCCTGTTGCAGCTTCGACGTGATGAAGGGTGCGCCGGGTGATTGGCGCTTTTCCTTCCGAGCGATTTTATCGACAACGAAATTGCCGCTCTTGAGCTGGGCGTCGATCTTATGAGCGACCTCGCCGGTTGCGACTTCCGCCTTCTTCCCGTCGATCTTCGACAGCTTGGCGACGAAAGGCGGCGGCGTTTTCCCGGCCAGCTTTGCGGCGAAGGTCCAGTACTCCTCCGGCTTGAAAGCGTTGATCGCTTCTTCGCGGTCGACGATCATCTTGAGCGCGACCGACTGGACGCGTCCGGCCGACAGGCCGCGGCGAACTTTGTCCCACAGCAGCGGCGAAAGTTTGTAGCCGACCAGGCGATCTAGTACGCGCCGCGCCTGCTGGGCGTTGACCTTGTTCATGTCGATGACGCCGGGACTGTCAATGGCCTTCCGGACGGCGTTCTTTGTGATCTCGTGAAAAAGGATGCGGCGGACCTTCTTCGAATCACCGCCGAGGAGATTCATCACGTGCCAGCCGATGGCTTCTCCCTCGCGGTCAGGGTCGGAAGCGATGAAGATCGTGTCTGCTTTCTTCGCTGCGGCGCGCAGCTCGCTGACGACTTTCTCCTTTCCTTCGAGAATCTCGTAGGTCGGGGCGAATGTCGTTTCGTCGACGCCCAGCTCGCTCTTGGGAAGGTCGCGTACATGGCCGACCGAGGCCTTGACGACGTAGTCCTTCCCGATGAACTTGTTGATGGTCTTCGCTTTCGCCGGCGATTCGACGATGACTAGATGCTTGGTCAACTGTTGCTTCTCCTATTGAGTCCCGATCGGAACGGGTCAAGCTAACTCGCCGCCTCGTTCGCGAAATTCCTCGCGCGCACGTAGCGCGCGCGGCGAGACTCGCGCGATCAGAGGCGGCGACAATACCAGAGCGCGCTCAGAGCGCAAAGCCGGCGAGGTGGAGCTCAGTGATGTTCGCGATGAACGTTGATCATCGCAACTGATTCCTCGAGACGGGCTTCGACTACCGCGAACTCCGGATCCTGCGACGAGAGGTAGGCGAGCTCCTTCTCCGCCTCCATCCGCTCGATCTCCGCTGCCGCAGCGTCAATCTCCACCGCCAGTTTCGCGTTCTCGGCGAGGACGATCACGCGATCCGGGAGGACCTCGGCGAACCCCGCCGACAACACGAGACGCTGAATGTTCGTACCCGTGCGATACCACATCTGTCCGATCTTCAGCGTCGTCAGCAGCGGCGTGTGCCCCGGCAAAACACCGATCTCGCCATCCCACGCAGGAAGGACGATTTCCTGCACCTGCGCCTCGAGCACCTTGCGCTCGCGCGTGACGACGTTGAGAGTGAGAGACGTGGGCAGATCGGCCATGATCGTTCTCGCCTATGCGGCTTCTTCCTTCTTGAGCTGCTCCGCGCGCACGAGCACGTCATCGATCGTTCCCTGGAGGAAGAACGCCTGTTCCGGAATCTCGTCGTGCTTGCCATCGACGATCTCCCGGAAGCCGCGAATGGTCTCGTCGATCTTGACGTACTTGCCGGAGATGCCTGTAAATTGCTCCGCCACGTGGAACGGCTGGGACAGAAAGCGCTGAATCTTGCGCGCCCTCGCGACGATGACTTTGTCCTCCTCGGATAGCTCGTCGATTCCGAGAATGGCGATGATGTCCTGGAGATCTTTGTATTTCTGGAGCACGGCCTGCACGGCGCGGGCAGTGTTGTAGTGATGATCGCCGAGAATGCGCGGATCGAGAATCTTCGAAGTGGATGCCAGCGGGTCGACGGCGGGATAGATACCGAGCTCCGCGATCTGGCGCGAAAGAACCGTCGTCGCATCGAGGTGCGCGAATGCCGTGGCCGGCGCCGGATCCGTGAGGTCGTCAGCGGGAACGTAGATCGCTTGCACCGACGTGATCGAGCCGCTCTTCGTCGACGTGATGCGCTCCTGAAGCTCGCCCATCTCCGTGGCGAGGTTCGGCTGGTATCCGACCGCCGACGGCATGCGGCCGAGCAATGCCGAGACCTCCGATCCCGCCTGCGTGAAGCGGAAGATGTTGTCGATGAACAGAAGCACGTCCTGCTTCTCCACGTCACGGAAGTACTCGGCGACGGTGAGACCGGTCAATCCCACTCGCAGGCGCGCACCGGGCGGCTCGGTCATCTGCCCATAAATCAGTGCTGCCTTCGATTTTGACGGATCTCCGGGAACGATGACTTTGGTCTCCTCGAACTCGAGGTAGAGATCGTTCCCTTCGCGCGTCCGTTCGCCGACGCCGGCGAACACGGAAAAGCCGCCGTGCTGCTTGGCGACGTTATTGATCAGCTCCATGATGAGCACCGTCTTGCCGACGCCGGCGCCGCCGAACAGGCCGGTCTTCCCGCCCTTGGTGTAGGGCTCCAGCAGATCAATCACCTTGATGCCGGTCTCGAACATCTCGACGTTTGTCGACTGTTCGTCGAAGGCCGGTGCCAAACGATGGATAGGCCTGTGCTCTGCGCTGTTGACCGGGCCCAGGTTATCGACAGGCTCTCCGAGAACATTGAGGATTCGACCAAGAGTCTCCCGACCCACCGGCACGGTGATCGGCATTCCGGTGTCGATCGCCTTCATGCCTCGAACCATTCCGTCAGTCGGTTTCATGGCGATGCATCGGACTTGGCCCTCGCCGATCTGACCGGCAACTTCGACTACGACGTCAATGGGAACTTTCCCCAACTCGCCGTTGTCGACGATTCGTACCGCATGGTTGATCGAGGGCAGATACCCCTCTTCGAACTGGATGTCGACCGCCGGTCCGATGACCTGTACTACCCGGCCGAACTTGCTGCTGTCAGTCTCGGTTGCCATTTCTTCAGTCCTCTTGCGCCTGTCTCGCCCGGCTCGGCTGATCCGTCGCCGGCCGCACGCTGTGGCGCGGCGTTGATCTTGTCTTGCTATCCCTCCTGCGCTGCAGCGCCGGAGACGATCTCGATGATTTCCTTGGTGATCGCAGCCTGACGGATGCGGTTATACGTCAGCGTCAGGTGGCTGATCATCTCGGATGCGTTCTTCGTTGCGGCCTCCATCGCCGTCATGCGGGCGCCCTGCTCGGCAGCCGCGGACTCGAGGAGGATGCGATAGAGCTGAAACTCGATGTGCTTCGGCAGAAGCTCGGTCAGAATCTGCTCCGGCCCCGGCTCGAAGAGATACTCGATGGCGCCCGCGCCCGGCTCGAGCGCGGAACGCTCGATCGGCAAAAGCCGCTGGAAGCGGACGATCTGGGAGATGATCGACTTGAACTCGTTGTATACGACGTAGACGGCGTCGATCTTCTCGCTGTCGTAGTCCTCGATGAGGATCTGGGCGACTTCTCGCGCCTTGTCCTGCGAAAGGGCCTGCAGGATCTGCAGCGGCTGGGCGCGGAGAGGAATCAAACGCCGCCGGAAGAAGTCATTCGCTTTGCGGCCGATTGGAAGAAGCTGCACTGAGGTCCAGTTCTTCTCGCGGATCGCGTGCTGCGCTGCCTTGATCACGTTGGTGTTGAACGCGCCGCAAAGACCCTTGTCCGCAGTCACGACGAGAAGGAGAACGTTGTGCTCGTCGCGGACCTTCAGCAATGAGTGATTGGCCGCGTCGACGCGCGATGCCACGGACGCCAGCACCTGGCGCAATGCCGCGGCATAGGGACGCGCTGCGAACATGCGCTCTTGCGCGCGGCGCAGTTTCGCCGCCGCGACCATCTTCATGGCGCGCGTGATCTGCTGCGTGTTCTTCACGCTGCGAATCCGGCGCCGGATGTCGATCGTGTTAGGCACGTTGTTTACGCTCCGGCGACTACGTCGGGATGATCTTTGACGTATTCGCTCTTGAACTCCGTAAGGGCGGCCTTCAGCTCATCTGCCAGGGAATCGTCGAACTTCGGCGCTTTCTCGAGCTTGTCGAGGAGTGCGGCCCGTTCGTCGGTGACCCACTGGTGCATGGCCGCTTCGAACGTGCGGATGGTCTCGACGCGCAGATTGTCGAGGAAGCCGCGGGTGCCGGCGAAAACCGAAACGACCTGCAGGCCGATACGCATCGGCTGATATTGCCCCTGCTTGAGGATCTCGACGAGGCGCACGCCCTTCTTGAGCTGTGCCTGCGTCGTCTTGTCGAGATCGGATCCGAACTGGGCGAACGCCGCAAGCTCGCGGTACTGCGCGAGATCGAGGCGCAGCGTGCCCGAGACCGCGCGCATGGACCGGATCTGCGCGGAGCCGCCGACGCGCGAGACCGAGATACCGACGTTGACCGCAGGCCGGACTCCGGAGTGAAAGAGGTCCGTCTCGAGGTAGATCTGGCCATCGGTGATGGAGATGACGTTGGTCGGGATGTACGCCGAGACGTCGCCCGCCTGCGTCTCGATGATCGGCAGCGAGGTCAGCGAGCCGCCGCCCTTGGCGTCGGACAGCTTCGAAGCCCGTTCGAGGAGTCGCGAGTGAAGATAGAAGACGTCGCCGGGATACGCCTCACGCCCCGGTGGGCGGCGGAGCAGCAGCGAGATCTCGCGGTAGGCCTGGGCGTGCTTCGACAAGTCGTCGTAGATCGTGAGCGCGTGCTGGCCGTTGTACATGAAGTACTCGCCCATCGCCGCGCCGGCATAGGGCGCCAGGTATTGCAGCGGCGCGGGCTCGGACGCGGATGCGCTCACGACGATGGTGTGATCCATCGCCCCGGCGTCTTCAAGCGTCTTTACGACTTGCGCGACCGTCGACTTCTTCTGTCCGATGGCCACGTAGATGCAGATGACGTCTTTGCCCTTCTGGTTGATGATCGTGTCCACTGCGACGGCGGTCTTGCCCGTTTGGCGGTCGCCGATGATCAGCTCGCGCTGGCCGCGACCGATCGGAATCATCGAATCGATGGCTTTCAATCCTGTCTGCAACGGCTCTTTGACGGGCTTGCGATCGACCACGCCGGGTGCGAGGCGCTCGATGGGATAGTGCTCGGTGGTTTGGATCGGTCCCTTGCCGTCGATGGGTGCTCCGAGGGGGCTGACGACGCGGCCGATCATGGCCGGGCCAACAGGAACGGACATGATCTTCCCGGTGCGGCGGACCTGATCGCCTTCTTGAATCTCCTGAAATTCGCCGAGGAGCACGCAGCCGACATTGTCCTCCTCGAGGTTAAGGGCCAGCCCGGCGATGCCGTGGGGGAATTCCACGAGCTCGCCGGCCATGACCCGGTCCAGGCCGTAGACACGGGCGATACCGTCGCCGATCGAGGTCACCGTGCCGACTTCGGAGACGTCGACCCCGCGGCCGATGCCTGTTAATTGCTGCCGAATAATCTCTGTGATTTCTTCTGCTTTCAAATCAACGGCCATAATAGCTCCTGGAAAATGGCTATGGAAAGGCGGCTTGAATCGTTCAGCTCAATGAGGCACGGAATTTCGCGATCTTCCCGGCGACCGAGGCGTCGTAGATCGCGCTTCCGACCTTGGCCACGAATCCGCCCAGCAGGTCCGGGTCCGTTGCGAGCTGGAGCTCGATTCTCTTCGCGAACTTCTTCTCCAGCGTCGACTGGAGCTTCTGGATCTCGGGCGGCGTGAGCTGGTGTGCTGTGCGCACTTCGGCGACGAGCGTTCCTGTGGCCTGATTGATGCGAGCGGCCAGCGCTGCGAGGATGCCGTCGAGATCGTTCAGGCGATGGTTCCGGAGCAACACATCCAGAACCTTCACCGCCAATTCGGTCAGGCCGAGACGCTTGGCGATGGTGGCGGTCACGGCGAGCTTCGCCGCGGCGTCGATGCCCGGATTCGCGTACAAGTCGCGGAGGTCGCTCGAGCTCCTGCGAGCTTCATCAAATCGCGTGAGCTCCGTGCGCAATGCCTCCGCGACCTGCGGCGAGCCGCAGACATCCATGATGGCGCGGGCATAGGGACGTGCGAAGCGTCGAATCATGAGCGCACCTCCCCGACCTCACGCACGCTCTCCTGGAAGAGCTTCTGCTGATCGGCTTCGGTGATCTTCTCGCGAAGGAGGCTCTCAGCGCGCTCGGTGGCAAGTTGGCCGGCGTACTCGGTGAGCTCGCGGCGCGCGTGCTTGAGACGGCTGTCGATCTCGTTGCGGGCAGCCTGAAGGATCTTCGCCGCTTCCGCCTCCGCGGCTGCGATGAGCTCCTGCTTCTGCCGCTCCCCTTCAGCCTGGGCGCGCTCGGCGATGTGTTTGAGCTCGTCCTGGATCTGAGTGAGCCGGGTCTGTATGTCGGTCGCGAGTTGGTCAGCCTTCGCGCGTCGCGCTCTCGCTTCCTCCGCGGCTTTCCGGATGTCGTCGGAGCGTTGCTGAAAAGCCTTTTTCACCGGGCCGCCGATGAAGTATCCCAGCACTCCAAGGAACAGGAGCATGTTGATGGTCTTGAGAATCCATCCCGGAACCCCGAAATAGCTTTTCGACGGTTCGTGACCTTCTAGGTGTGCACCATCTGCGTGACCAGCCTCCGCGGCCGATGCATGCGGCGCTTCAGCGGGCTGCGCCGTCTCCTGAAATCCGAGCAGGACCGCCGGGGCCAGCACCAGCAGCACGAAGACGAAGATCGCGCCGCGCATTACAACGGCCTCCCCAGGATCCGCTCCGCGGCGAGAAGGGCCAAAGCCGAGGACTCGCCGACAATCTTTGCGCGCGCCTCGGCCACATCTTTCGCCAAGCGGCTTTCCGCCGCAACACCGATCTGCTTCGCTTCGTCGGCCGCACGTTCGATGACTCCAGTGCGGTGTGTCGCGGCATCTTCGCGAAACCTGTCGCGAACCGATGACGCCTCGCGCTTCGCGATATGAAGCTGTTCCTCCATCTCGGCTGTCGCGGCGTTGAATCTCGCCAACGCCTGCTCATGAAGCTCATCAGCCGCGCGCGTCTCCGCCTCGCGAGCCTCGAGAACCTCGTTGATCGGCTTTAGAAAGTAGCGGCGGACGATCAGGTAGTTCGCGATGAAAATCACCATGATCGCGAGCAGAGATGGATCGGGCGTCAGATTGATTTGCATACGTTGGTTCTGCGGAGTTGAGATACCAGGAAAGAGCAGCGGTGGGTCGCTGATTGCGCGCCTTCCAAGGCCGCCGCTGTATACCACAAGCCGAGAGTCGCAGGCAACGCGAGCGGCTGCTGAAACAACATCTGATATCGAAGGGTTTTGTCTCTCATTCCATGGCTGACGAAAGCTACAGGCGCATCCTCGAGCACGCTGACGAATTCTTCGCCTCAGTTCTGCGCGATCAGCCGGAAAACCTCCAATGCGGACGCGGTTGTTCCTTCTGTTGTTACGGTTTGTTCGAGATCGGAGCGGCCGACATTCCGATCCTCGCCGAGGGGCTGAGACTGGCGCACCCGGCACGGCGGAAGCGGATCATCCGAAAGGCTCGGGAGATCGTCACGAACGGACATCCCGACTTGCGCGAATCCACTCCGGCCGAGAAGGAGGAGTTCTTCCGAAGAACGGATTCGATTCCTTGCCCGGTTCTCTCCGACAGCGGCGAATGCATGCTGTACGAAAACCGCCCGCTGGTGTGCCGCACGTTTGGCCTTCCTCTTCGCGACGGAACCCGATACATCGGCGACGTCTGCGATCTCAACTTCACGGGGGGCACGCACGCTGACCTGCAGCGCGCGGCTTGGGATCTTCAATGGGAGGATGTGCTCGGTCCCGAGGATGAGTACACGATTCCGGAGGCGATCCTGCTGGCGGCGAGGATTCTGGGATTCGAGTGACGTGCCCCTTCACGCCTTCGAGGCAATGCTCGTCACGTTCGCCGCCTTTCGCTCCATCGTGCAGTTGCCCTGGAAGATTGCGCCTTCCTCGATCACCAACGCCGGCGTGTCGATGTCGCTGTAGACCTTTCCGTTGCGGTGGATCTCGACGCGCTGGTCGGCGGTGATCTTACCGATCACCGTGCCGCTGATGGCCACGCGTCCGACATGGATGTCGCCTTCGATCATCGCGCTCTCGCCGACGATGAGCTCGTTCTTCGAAACGATCCGGCCGTTGAACCGCCCGTCGATGCGCATCGTGTCCTCGAACTCGAGCTCCCCTTTGAAGGCGGAGCCGCGGTCGAGAAAGCCGTTCAGCTCTCCGCTGCCCTTTGGTTTCATCGTTTTCTCCCAGTCAAATCGTCAAAGATTCGAATCAGATCATCTTCGCCGGCGAACTGGATATGGATCACTCCGCCGCGGCGCTTTCTCGCGATTTCTACTCTTGTTCGTAAAGTTCTTGTCAGTTTTTCTTCCGCGTCGCGGGTAAAGACGTCTTTCGGCCTCTGCCTCTTTGCAGATGCCTTCGGCTCTTTCTCCGAAGCGAGCAACTCGGTCTGTCGTACGTTGAGATTTCGCCTGACCACGCGGTCGGCCAGCAATTCCTGCTTCTTCGCCGAATCCACCGCGAGCAACGCTCGGGCGTGGCCCATCGAGAGTTGCCCGCCGGCAAGCAGCCGCTTCACGGCCTCGGGCAGCTTGAGAAGCCTGAGGAAGTTCGCCACGGTCGAGCGCTCCTTGCCGACCCGCTTCGAGATCTCTTCCTGGGTGAGGCCGAACTCTTCGTGGAGCTGATGGTATGCATTCGCCTCTTCGATCGGGTTGAGATCCTCGCGCTGGATGTTCTCGATCAGCGCGATCTCCAGCGCCTCGCCTTTCTGCAGCGTGTCCTTGACGACGACCGGCACCGTCGCAAGCCCGGCTCTCTGTGCTGCGCGAAAGCGGCGTTCACCTGCGATCAACCGGAACTTGTCGCCGGCCCGCGTGACCACGAGAGGCTGCACGATGCCGTGCTCGCGGACGCTGCGAGTCAGCTCCTCGATCGAGGTCTCATCAAATACCTTGCGCGGCTGATACGGATTGGGGAGGATGAGATCGACGGCCACGTGCGCGTACCCGTGCGATGGCGCCGCTGGGGCGGCCGCGGGCTCACTCACCGCAGGCCTCTGAGGAATGAGGGCCCCAAGGCCGCGGCCGAGAACCTTCTTCTGATTCACGCGTTTTCCCCTCAGATCACATTCTCCGCGCGCTGGATGAACTCTCGGGCCAGACTGATGTAGGCCTCGCTCCCGCGCGAGCGGATGTCGTAGAGAATAATCGGTTTCCCGAACGATGGCGCTTCGCCGAGGCGAACGTTTCTCGGAATGACCGTCTTGTAGACCTTGTCCCCAAAATGGGCTCGGACCTCCTCGGCGACTTGCCTGGAAAGGTTCATCCGTTCGTCGAACATCGTTAGCGCGATTCCTTCGATCTCGAGGCCGGGGTTCAGGAGATCGCGCACCCGCTCAATCGTGAGGACGAGTTGGGAGACTCCTTCCATCGCGAAGTACTCGCATTGCATGGGAACGAGAACCGAGCTCGCCGCGGTCAGGCCGTTGATCGTGAGAAGACCGAGAGATGGGGGCGAGTCGATGAGAATGTAGTCGTAAAGCCCGACAACCTCCTGGAGAGCGCGGCGGAGGCGGAACTCACGGCCGATCGCGTCGCTCAGCTCCAAGTCCGCCGCGACGAGGTCGACGGACGACGGAGCAACATGCAGTGTCGGCAGCTCGGTCTCGCGAATGACCTCGCGGATGCCGAGGCCTTCGGTGATCACGGCATACATCGACTTCTCTTCATTTTTCGGGAGGCCGATGCCGGAGGTGGCATTCGCCTGCGGATCGAGGTCGACGAGAAGTACGGATCGCTCGCAAGCCGCGAGTGAGGCTCCGAGGTTGATGGCGGTCGTCGTCTTGCCGACACCGCCCTTCTGATTTGCGAGTGCTACGATCCTGGTCATGTTGTTCCACGTGGAACGATGAGGGTCACGAGATAGTTGGACTCGCCGCGGGGAAGCCGGATGACCTCTCTCTTTTCGAATCCGGCGACGTCAGGCACGTCAGGCGTGCCTTGAAACAGCGCTACGAGACCACTCGCTTCCATCCGGTCCCTAAGCAGTGGAACCCATCGTTCAGGATTGCCGACGGCCCGGGACACGACGAGGGAAAACCGCAGCTCCGTTGGAAACCGCGTCAAAACGCGCGACAATCTATCACCGTGAACCTGGGAGTTCAATCCGCAGTCCCGCACAACGTGCTTCAGAAATGCCCACTTCTTCTGATCCGATTCGACGAGATGAAAGCACGCCTCCGGCGACATGATCGCCATCGGAACCGCCGGCAATCCCCCACCGGTCCCGAAGTCGAGAACATCTCGTTCCGGTCGCAGGATCCTCGCCGCCGTAATCGCTTCGGCGATGTGATCGTCGAGGTTCCGCTCAGCCTCCGGCCCGATCAGGTTGATCTTCTCGTTCCACGCGAGAAGCGTCTCCTTGTACAAACGAAGCTGCTCTTCCGTCGTCATCGGCCTGCGCCGGCAACCTCAAGCGACGACGGGACTCTGCTCGTCGCGTTGCTCGCCCCGCTGCCTTCGACCCGGCGCTTCCGCTGCCTCACATGAAGACGCAGAATCGAGACAGCCGCTGGCGTCACGCCGGAAATGCGGCTCGCCTGGCCTAGCGACACCGGGCGGACGCGATTCAGCTTCTCAACCATCTCGCGCGAGAGTCCGGGCAGCTCGTATGCCATGTCAGCCGGAATGCGCACGTCTTCGTCTTCCGCGAGCTTCGCCGCCTCTCGCTGCTGCCGCTCGATGTACCCCGAGTAGCGAAGGCGGCTCATGACCCCCTCGAGCTCGTCCTCGGTCAGATCGCGGAACGCGGCGGCAAGGTTCGGAAGCTGAACATCGCACACCGCCAGCAATCGCTCGACATCAACCGCGTGCCGCTGCATCAGCCGCCCGACCGTAGCCTGCGTCGTGAGATCGATTCCGGCCTCGGCGAGCCACTCGCGCGTCTCACGATCAGGCTTGAGGTCGGTCGCCTCGGCAAGCTCCGTTGCACTCCGCATTCGGTTGAGCCGCGCAGCGGTTCGCCGCTTGCGCCCGTCATCCAACAGCCCGAGTCGATCGGCGATTGGCGACAGTCGCTCGTAGACCGAATCGCATCCGAGGAGCAGCCGGTGCTCAGCCCGCGAAGTGAACATCCGATACGGCTCCTCGGTACCGAGTGTGACGAGATCGTCGATCATCACGCCGGCATAGGCCTGGTCGCGCCGCAGAATTAGTGGTTCCTCTTCGCGAACATGCTGCAACGCATTGATGCCTGCCAACAGGCCCTGCGCAGCGGCCTCCTCGTACCCCGAGGTTCCGTTGATCTGGCCCGCGAGAAAGAGCCCTTCGCCGCCACGCACCTGAAGGGTTGGTTCGAGCTGCTCGGGATTCACGAAGTCATACTCGACGGCGTAGCCATACCGTCCGATGACAGCGTGCTCCATTCCGGGAAGCGAACGCACCACGCCGTCCTGCACGTCGGGTGGAAGCGAAGTGGAGATACCGTTGAGATAAAGCCAGGGATGATCGAGGCCCTCGGGCTCCACGAACACCTGATGCCGCTCTTTCTCGGCGAAACGAACGACTTTGTCCTCGATGGAAGGGCAGTAGCGCGGGCCGGTTGCGCGTATCTGGCCGGAGTACATCGGCGCACGATGGAGGTTCGTACGGATCAGCGCGTGAGCGACGTCGCCGGTGTAGGTCAAATGGCAGAGAACCTGCGGCAGTGCGATTCGGTCGCTGAGAATAGAGAAAGGTCGCGGACGATCGTCACCGGGCGCTTCTTCCATCCTGCGGAAATCGACTGAATCGCGGACGACGCGGGGAGGCGTTCCGGTCTTGAGCCGACCGAGACGGAGGCCGAGGGCTTGAAGCGAATTCGAGAGCGTCTCCGCCGACGGCTCGCCGAAACGCCCGCCGCGTGTCTTCACCTCACCGGAATGCATCAGCGATCGAAGGAACGTTCCCGTCGTGACGATCGTGGCCCGGCCGGTGAGCGTGGTGCCATCGACGAGAACGGTGCCGCGAACGGCGTGACCCTCGACGATCAGCGATGAGACTGCACCCTCGACGATGGTGACGTCAGGCTCCGCGTCGAGGATCGCGCGGACGGCGAGCGAGTAGAGATCGCGGTCGCACTGGGCGCGCGGCCCCTGCACCGCCGGACCCTTGGAGCGGTTGAGAATCTTGAACTGGATGCCGGACCGATCTGTCGCTTCGCCCATGAGGCCGCCAAGCGCGTCGATCTCCTTGACCAGGTTTCCCTTTGCCAGACCACCGATCGCGGGGTTGCACGACATACGCCCGATCGCGTCGCGAATCATGGTTACCAAAGCCACGCGCAAGCCGCCGCGCGCACAAATGCGCGCGGCCTCGGCTCCGGCATGGCCGCCGCCGACCACGATCACATCGAAGACCCGGTTCATGTTCCACGTGGAACATCACTTGCCAATGCAAAATTTTGAGAAGATCTCCGCGAGAATCTCGTCGCGGGTGATCGCGCCTGTGAGAAGTCCGAGCGAATTCGCGGCGCGGTAGAGATCGACCAGGATCATCTGCTCGTCGAGGCCGTCTCCCAGCGCGGCGAGAGATGCTACTAACGCCTCCTCGCAGCTTGCGACCGCCTCCCTCTGCCGCTCGTTAACGATGGCCGACGAGCTCTCTGGAATCGCGTATCGCTCGCGCACACGCTCGTCGAGCAACGACAGCAGCGTGTCGATTCCGCGCTCGTCTCTGACGCTGATACCGAGCTCACCTACTGGCGGATCGGCGAGATCGCTCTTCGCGTAGACGACGATCACATCTCGTTCGACAAGTTGTGCCAGCTCCAGGCGGTCCATCTCGCTCTCCCCTTCTTCCGCATCGATCAGGTAGAGAACGAGATCAGCGCGGAGCGCGGCGTTGCGCGCGCGGTCGATGCCGATGCCCTCGATCACGTCGGAGCTCGCGCGCAGTCCCGCGGTATCGGCGATCGTGACCGGCAACCCCCCGATCTCGATGGTCTCGCGCAGAATGTCGCGCGTCGTCCCAGGGATCGGAGTGACGATCGCTCGATCGGTCCCGACGAGGCGGTTCAGCAGAGTCGACTTCCCGGCGTTCGGCCGGCCGAGAATCACGGCTGTCAGCCCCTCGGTTGTCGCGCGTCCACGCCGGTAGGTTTCCACGAGTCGACGAACTTCAGCGACCGCGCCTTCGAGCTTTTCCCTGGTCTCCTCGCGCGAGATGAAGTCATAGCCCTCCTCGCTGAAGTCGAGTGCGGCCTCCAGCCGTGCGATCACCTGGAGCAGCGCATCGCGAATCGCCGAGGCCGTCCTGCTCAGCATCCCCTCGAGATTCGTGAGAGACAGCTTCGCCTGCAGCGGCGTCCGCGCCGCGATAAGACTGGCGACGGACTCCGCCTGCACGAGGTCGATCTTCCCGTTGAGCACGGCGCGCTCGGTGAGCTCTCCTGCTTCCGCTGCCCGCGCGCCGAGATCGATGACCGCCCGAAGTAGTCGCGTGATCAGCAGCGGGTTCCCATGAAGAGTGATCTCGACAAGGTCATTGCCGGTGTACGAATGCGGCGATGCGTAGCGCACGACGACGCATTCATCGAGCAACTCTCCGGCGATAACGATCCGCCGGAATGCTGCGACGCGAGGCTCTGCGAGCGGTTGACTGGGTGTAAGCGACTGGAGGATCGCCGCCGCGGCCGGACCATCGATGCGGACGATCGCCAGCGCGCTCCTGCCGACAGGTGTGGCCGGCGCAACGATAGTCTCGATCGGTTCCGCGGTCACGGCTACCGCGTCGAGGTTTGCGAGTCGTCAGGTTCGAAGCTCGCGCGCGGCATCAGGGCCACCCGCTTGAAAAAGCCCTCGCCACGCGATTCCGTGGCCACGTCCTCGTCGTCCTGGAGAGCCAGATGCACGATCCGCCGCTCGATCGGACTCATCGCCGGCAGGAGTTGCTCCTGTCGATCGCGGCGAACGATGTCGGCGAGCTCGCGGGCTCGCCGACCGAGCTCTTCCACGCGGCGCTCCTTGAACTGCTGGCAATCGAGCTCGATATCCTTATCTATGGAACGCCATACCAAAGACTTGTTTGCGATAACCTGGATCGCGTCCAAGAGTTCCCCGTGGCGGTCGGTCAGCCGCGGACCGTCGGCTCCGTAGAGACGCACCGTGATCCGATCGCCCGTCTCTTCGCTCCGCGCAACGAGATCGAGCTTCGAGAGGGCGATGATCCGGTCGCACCACGTGTGGACCTTTGCTGCGGCCTCGGATTCGTCTGCCTGCGGCGGGACGTCCTCATCGATCGCGGCGAATCGTTGGAAGTCTCCCGGCTCGAGCGTGTTATCGCTCTCGTATGTTCCGCGGCGCCTCCCACCGCGCCCTCCATCGCCACCACGACCGCCACCGCTGCGGCCACCGCGGCTCTTTCCGCGACCGTCTCCTCGCGGCGGCCTCGCGCGCCCGCCGGAGCCGCGCTCAGGCCGGTCGCCCGCCGGCCTCACCGGCGGCTGCTGCGCGTAGATATCGACCGGCGGCGGCGCCGCCTGCTCGTCGATCTCCACTTCGATCACGATGCGTTTCATGCCTCCGAGGAATCCGCGCTTCTCGAGCAGGACATGGTGCTTGAGTTGGTAGCGCTCGACGCTGAGCGCCTGCGTCGCGCTATTCAAAGCGTCTTCGAGACTCTTCCCTTCGAAACGCTGCGTCATGTCGGTTCCTTCAAAATCAGGTTGTGGTGAGCGACGGCGGATGGTCCTTCCAGTACTTGTTCATGATCAGTTGCTGAACGATTGACAGGACGTTCTGCACCAGCCAGTAGAGCACCAGGCCGCTCGGGAACTCCTTGAAAATCCAGCCGAAGACAATCGGCATGACCATGAACATCCGGCGCTGCGCGGGATCTGCGGTCGTTGGTGTGATCCACTGCTGGGCGAACATCGTGATCGTCATCAGGATCGGCGTGATGTAGTACGGGTCCTTCGCCGAGAGATCGTGAATCCACAGCAGGAATGGCGCACCTCGCAGCTCAATGGCTCGGGAGAGCAAGCCGTAGAAGCCCCAGAGGATCGGCAGTTGCAGGATCAGCGGCAGGCAGCCGCTCATCGGATTGATCCCCTCCTGCTGATAGAGCTTCATCATCTCCGTGTTCATCTTCTGTCGTTGCTCGGCGTCCGACTTGGCCTTCTTGTACCGATCGCGGATGCTGTTGATCTTCGGCTGCACCTTCTGCATCTTCTTCATCGAGACGATCTGCTTATGCTGCAGCGGGTAGAGGACGATCTTGATGATGACGGTCAGGAGGATGATCGCGTACCCGTAGTTCTTCGTGGCCTTGTTGATCCAGATCAAGGCGATGAGAAGGAAGCGTCCGATGACGCCGAACACGCCGAACTGCAGCGTTTTCTCGAGACCATATCGATCGAGGATGTCCGTCTTCTTCGGGCCGAAGAACGCACTACCGGACACAACGCCGCCCGGCGCAGCGTTCACCGCGGCGTAGAGCTCCATTCGTTTCTCGTCCTTCCCGGCCGGGACCTCGATCCTTCGAAGGACGGCGCTGCCACTGCGATCGGGCTTGATCGCGGTGAGGAAATAGTTGTCCTCGATGCCGACAAACTGGAACGGCGCGTCCCACGACTGCACGCGATCGGCCTTCTCGCGATTCACGACTTTCAGGCTGTCTTCGCGCTGCATCACGCCGTTTCCGGTCACGATGAACTGGCTGTCTTTCTCATCCGGGCCGAGAGTTCTGATGCCAGGCCCGATCGCGACCCGGTACGGCGCCGTCGCCGGCGTCACTGACACCGAGAACGCAAACAGGAACTCGCCGGTGAACCGGAACGTCTTCGTGGCCGACACACCGTCGGCGGCGGCGAAACGAAACTCAAGGATCCGCGCGTCGTTCTCCGTGCGATCGCTGACCTGGTAGAGCGCGGAGTTGAGCCGCTGAGCCAGGTTCGCGTCAGCCGCCTCGATGGCGAAAGGAAAGTCGTTCCTCGCCGCGTCGCGTGCCTTGACCAGCTCGACCAACGAGCCGTCTCCAATCTTGAAATTCCTGAGCTGGAACGACACGAGCTCCGCGCCCTTGTTCGAAAAGCGGGCGACATATTCGCTCGTCTCCACCGTCTTGAACTGCAGCTCGGAGGCAGCCACCGGATTCGTGATTTGCGCGGCAGCGACCGGCACTGGGGCCGGCACCGGCAGCACGGGCGCCGGCGTCACGGCACTTGCTGTCGGGGCGTTTGCGGTCCCAGTCGAATTGGTCAACGCGGTACCGCTCGGCGCTGAAGCGGACGCCGTCGCCGGCACCGCCTTCTTCTTCACCGCATCGGGAAAGAACTTGGGAGCCAGCGCGGCCCAGGCCCATAGAAATGCAACTGAGATCAGAACCGCAAGGAAGAGTCGCTTTTCCATCTTACGGGACGGGGTCCCAACCTCCAGGATTGAACACGTGACAGCGTGAGAGTCGTCTGAGCCCGAGCCAAAGACCGCGGCCGAGACCGTATTTCTCGATGGCCTGCATCATATACATCGAACACGTCGGCTCGAAGCGGCACATAGGTGGGAGCAACGGCGAGAGGAACCGCTTGTAGGATCGGAGGAGGAAAAGTGCCGCGGCGCGCATGACCCTTGCCTAACTCGTGGGCACGCTCGCGAGGCGCTGCAAAACCTTGGCGAGGTCCTGGCGAAAATCGCGGAAGCACGCATCGGATGCATTCGGCTTAAGGTTGATGACGATATCCACCGACCTCTGATCCACGCCGAGGCGCTCGCGCTCCTGCCGGTAGACCTCGCGGATCCATCGCTTGAGGCGGTTCCGCTCCGTCGCCTTGCCGAGCTTCTTCGTCGCTGTGATCCCGATCCGCGAATACCCAAATCCGTTCGCGATGAAGAAAACGACTGAGAATCGCGAGAAGAGCTTCCGGCCTGACTCGTAAACATGCAGGAACTCGCGACGCTTCGCCAGTCTCTTCGTCTTTGGCAGCGCCTCAGACCTCGGTCCGGCGACTGCGGCAGGTTCCACGGGATCCCGCGAGCCTGGCCTAAACAGCCAGCCGCTTGCGGCCTTTCCGCCGGCGACGGGATAGGACTGCCTGACCATCCTTGGACCGCATCCGCACGAGGAATCCGTGGGTGCGCTTTCGGCGCCTGTTGTTCGGTTGAAACGTACGCTTCATGATTCGATCCTAACCTTCTGAAAAGAAAGCGGTGAGTATATTCGGCGCACCGAGGCCGGTCAACCGCATGGCGCAGAGCAACCGGCCAAACGTGACCGCGCGCGACCCTTATTCCATGCCTCCCGCCACCGCAAATCATGCCGGTTCCCGCCGTTGCCGGGGGGTGCCGGCTGTGCTAGACTCACCCCCCTTTCCAGACCCACGATTTCCGCAACTGTGGAAAAGCTGTGGATCTTCAGGAACATACGGCCACCCTCTCTCCATGAATCTCTGGAGCCAAGTCCTCAGCCGCCTGGAGCAATCGATCGACCGAACAGAGTATGAGACTTGGTTTGCTCCCACGCGGTTTTTGGCCCAGAAGCTGGACACGATCGACGTCAGCGTACCGGATGACCGCTTCGTCGACGAGATCACCGAGCACTACAGCCAGCAGATCCGATCCATCCTGGCGAAACTCTCTCCCGACCGTATCAGGGTTCATTTCGTGGTCGATACGATCGGTGTGAATCCCGCCGAAACGTCGTCGGGTCCCTCTGCTACCACCCTTTCCGACAGTCCGGTCTCCATTTTCAATCCTCGCTATCGCTTCAACACATTCGTCGTCGGCAGCTCGAATGAGCTTGCTTACGCCGCTGCCCGATCGATTGGAGAGAATCCCAGCGGCTCGTTCAACCCGCTCTTCATCTACGGCGGCGCAGGCTTGGGAAAAACTCATCTAATCCAAGCCATCGGCCAGCATGTCCGGCAAGCGAATCCTCAACTCAAGGTCGTCTACATGACAACCGAAGCATTCGTTACGGAGTTGATCTCCTCGATTCGCTACGATCGTATGGCCCAATTCCGCGAACGCTACCGCCGCGTTGATGTTCTTCTTCTCGACGACATTCAGTTCATGGCTGGCAAGGAGAGAACCCAGGCCGAGTTTTTCCACACGTTCAACACCCTTTACGAGGGTCAGAAACAGATCGCATTCACCTCAGATGCTCCGCCGAAGGATATCCCGACTCTCGAGGAGCGGCTCCGCTCGCGTTTCGAATGGGGACTCATCGCCGACATCCAACCACCCGATCTGGAGACGAAAGTCGCGATTCTTCGAAAGAAGGCAGGGGACCGGAAGATCGATCTTGCGGATGATGCCGCTCTTTTCATCGCTGAACGTGTCCGCTCGAATATCCGTGAGCTCGAGGGTCACCTGAACCGAGTCGTCGCCTATGCCTCTCTGAGTGGCCATGCCATCGATATTGATCTCGTCAAGGAAGCGCTTCGCGATCTTCTTGCCAAAGAGGACAAGCCGATCACCGGAGCCGAGATCATCAAGGTCGTCGCAGCACACTACGGAATCAAAGTCTCGGAGCTGAAATCAAAGTCCAACGCCCGCACCATCGCCTATCCGCGTCAGGTAGCTATGTACCTATGTAAGGACCTCACCGACCTCTCCTATCCGGAGATCGGAAAGCTCTTCAACAACAAACATCACTCCACGGTGATGTACTCGGTTGAGAAGATTGACCAGCTCATCCAGGATGACCAGCAGCTCGCGAAAACGGTACAGATGATGAAGCATCAGTTTCGATGACCCGGCCACCGTCACTAGC
>DASQGS010000096.1:0-3119 GCA_035632455.1 Thermoanaerobaculia bacterium
ACTTGTGGCACTTTTCTGTGCGGTTGCGGCGGCTGCGTTTGCCGCGGACGTGCTTCAGCAGCTTCACGTCGACAGCAAGGCGGCGGCGCGCGAGGTCCTGCAGTCGATGACCAGCGGCCAGGTGAACTACTGGATGGTTCGCCAGCCGTTCAAGGCCGCCGCTCCCGCGGCGCGCACGGCGCTCGTCGAGCAGACCCTCCTCTGGACGAAGGCGTACGTCGGCTCGCCGCAGTTCGCGAAGGACTACGGCGTTTATCGCGAGGAGATGAAGCCTCGCCAGCCGGAGCGGAAGCAGACCGTCGACCAAGAGATCGAGGCGGATCGTAAGAAGCAACAGGCCGAATGGGAGAAGACGAAGAAGGACATCGCGCAGATGCCGGCGCAGTACCGGGCCGCAGCGGAGCAGGGTCTGAAGGCAGCCGAGGCGGCGCAGCAGAAGATGGACACGCCGGAGTTCCGAAACATGCAACGGCAGGGCATCGTGCAGCAGCGCAAGCAGCAGGACGACGACTACGCGAAGCGGATGGCGAAGTGGGAGAAAGAGTATCCAGCCGATTCGAAAGTGCTGCTCAAGTCGCGCCTGCAGCAGTTTCTCCACGAGACGGCGGACGTCGACTTCGCGGCGAAGTTGAACGGCGGGAGATTCGTCGATCCGCGCTACGAGGCGAAGTCGTCGGAGTGGAAGCTGGCCTTCCGCGCCGGGAAAGAGCCGACCGGCAAGGCCCGCGCCTTCGCGCAGTCGTGGCTTGCGGAGTTGAAGTAGACAACCAACGGGTCACGAGGTCGCGAGGTCGCGAGGTCACGTGGCGCTCATGGGGCGATCTGGTGACCTCGAAACCTCGAAACCTCGTGACTCGATCCCACCTGGTCTTTCGTCTGATGCGCTCCTCCGCTTGGCCGCCCACAATCGCGGTCATGAACGAACTCGAGACTTTCTCCGATCAACTGGCTGCGCTCGTTGCCGGCGCGGCGAGCTCAGTGGTACAGGTTCAGCGCGCGAGTGGCGTCGTCTATGCCGACGATGTGGTTCTCGCGAATGCTCGTGCTCTCGGCCGCGAGGACGGACTGCGCGTGCGCACGCATGACGGCCGCGCCCTCGACGCCGAGCTCCATGGATGGGATCCCTCCACCGGTTTGGCGTTGCTGCGCTCTCCCGGCCTCGGCATCGCTCCCGCCAAACCGGCAGTGCAACCCGCGCGCGTGGGCAATCTCGCCGTAGCCATCGGGCGCTCGTGGAGCAACGCCCTCACCGCGAGCATCGGAATCGTGTCGGTGATCGGTGGGCCGCTTCGGACCGGTCGCGGACGCTCGATCGACGAGGTGATCCGCACGACGGCGCCGATGCACGAAGGATTCGCCGGGGGTGCCTTCATCGACATGACCGGCAACGTCGCGGGCGTCGCAACCGCCGCCGCCATTCGCGGTCTCGGCGTGATCATCCCGTCGTCGATTGCCTGGAAGACCGCCGCCTCGCTTCTCGAGCACGGTCGGATCCGGCGCGGCTACCTCGGCATCGCCAGTCAGCCGGTCCGTCTCGCCGAGCGCCAGCGCGATGACGACCGTGAGCATGCCCTTCTGGTCGTCGACGTCCGGCCGGGAAGTCCGGCCGAGGAGGCGGGGCTTCTCGTTGGCGATGTCATCACCCAGTTCGACGGGCAACCGGTGGAAGAGCCGGAGGACCTGCTCGATCTTCTCGGCGGCGACCGCATCGGAAAATCCGTTGTGATCCGCATCGTTCGCGGAGAAAACAGCAAGGATGTGGCGGTGACGATTGGCGAGCGCACAACCTGAGCTCCCGATCTACGAAGCGCTCACGCCGCGCGAGCTCGAGGTCCTGAGCGTGCTTGCGGAGGGACTGTCGAACCGTGCCATCGCATCGCGGCTGGCCATCAGCGAGCACACGGTGAAGTTCCACATCTCGTCGATCTTCGCGAAGCTCGGCGCGGAGAACCGAACCGATGCCGTGCGCCGCGGTGTGCGTCTCGGCCTCATCTCATTGTGAGGATCCGAGGTTGGTGACGTGCGGGACGAGCAGTGGAAGGAACATACAAACGGGTGACCCCAATGCACCCCGAAATGCTGTGAGCGTATGACTCTCCTCCTAATCTGGGCAGGCGCAATTCGCCCGCGGAAATGTCTTGCCTCTCGACTGCGTCACTCATGACCGTGATCTTCTGACGGAACAATCTCCTTCCGTTAGGCGGCGCCGAGCGCTATCGTTCATCCACGTAATCGCTCGCCGACTGGTACTGTCCTCAAACAATCAGAATGCCCGGCGCTCCGATCCACGTACGGCGCTGCGGCAATAGCCGTTGCGTCGCCGCCATGTCCGGAAGACGCGCCGATGCTCGGTTCTAGATTGTCTATTGCCGACGACAGATTCTTCGAGTGTTGCTCGTGACCGCGTATGCGCATTCGAAGGAAGGTTGTCCACACGAGGAGTGGCAGACACTTCATGAGCACCTATTGCGTGTTGCGAACGACGCGTCCAGATACGCGTCATTTTTCGGTGGGGGTGAACTCGCGAAGTTGGCCGGGCTGTGGCACGACTTCGGGAAGTACGCGCCCGACTGGCAGCAGTTCCTCTTCGACGCGCAAGCCGGCTCGACCCGTGAGGACGCCTCAGTTCTGGGCGATGACACGCCAGACGAACGGCGTACGACCCGTCGACGAGGACCTGATCACAGCACTGCGGGTGCA
This sequence comes from Thermoanaerobaculia bacterium, assembly GCA_035632455.1. GTDB lineage: Bacteria > Acidobacteriota > Thermoanaerobaculia > Gp7-AA8 > Gp7-AA8 > DASQGS01. The sequence continues at coordinate 2,701 of DASQGS010000096.1, forward strand.
ATCCAGGCGCGCAGAACGATCGCGAACGCAGCCGTCCGTAAGACCATCGAGTTCGTTGTCGCTGCCCACCATGGCGGCCTCGCGGATCGTTCCGACCTCGACAGACGCCTGACTGACCCGGAAAAGATCTCGCGATACGAGGGACTTCTTCGCGGCGTGGATCCAGCCGTAGTTGCCACGAACGCGCCTTCGGACGTTCCGCCGTTCGTTCACCGAAGCGGCGCGCAAGACGGCGCTCGGGCCTTCGAGTTCTTCGTCCGGATGATCTTTTCGGCAGTAGTCGACGCCGATTTCATCGACACCGAGCGATTTCTGGACGTGACTGGGGCGCGAACCTCGAATCGCAGCGAGTGGCTACTCCTTTCGGAGTACATCCGGCCCCTCGAAGCCCACCTTCAAGATCTGGGCGCTCGCGCGAC
>DASQGS010000097.1:0-2048 GCA_035632455.1 Thermoanaerobaculia bacterium
GGTCTCGAGCGCCTGCGGCACGAACTGGTGACCGTCGAGGCGTTCGCCCTTGATGGCGAAGAAAACCGAGTCGGGCTTCACCTCGCGCGAATCGATGACGACGGATTCGACGACGGTTTCACCGCCCTGGATGACGTGACCGCCGGCCATGCGCGCAAGCTCGGACATCGTTAAGCGCGGCATGCGGACCTCCGGGAGAGCGAGCAGCGAGCCGCGAGTAGCAAGCAGGCGGCCGCGCAGCGGACAGCGGGCAGCGGGCAGGATGCGGCTGACCGGTTCCCGTGCGGCGGCAACGTCCTCCCTCTCCCATCGGGAGAGGGCGATCCGCACAAAACGAATGAGTTGGTCTGAAGCGGGTGAGGGGCGAGCAAGTTACGCATGACGGGAGTGCGTGCGGTTTGCACGCCCCTCACCCGGTGACGCGCAGCTCGCGCTTTCAGCGTAACGCGCCCTCTCCCGATGGGAGAGGGGGAACAGTGCCGCGGCTCGCGATCAACTCCTGCTCGCGGGTCGTTCCTCGCTCGCCCGATGCCCTGATCCGGCTCCGCCGCGCTTCTTCCCCGGTAATCGTCCCCTTCCCCAAGGGACTGCCTGACGATTGCCATCCACTCACCCGCGCCGAAGCGGAACGACGGAGCCGGAACAGGGCACCCTTTCGAGCGCCACGAATCATAAGACGATTTCGTCACCGATATCAACATGAATTTGAACTCTTTTTTGAAATGGCTTTTTCGTTTCTCTTTTTCAGAGCGAGCTCGGCTTCTTCCCGGTCGTCGAAGTGGTTGATCTGATCGCCCACGACCTGGTAGCTCTCATGTCCCTTGCCTGCGATGACGATGACGTCGTCGGGCGAGGCGGCGGCCACGGCCGTTGCGATTGCTTCGCGCCGGTCGCCGATGCGTGCGTATTTCGATGGCGGTACCGAGCTCATCCCGTCCTCGATCTCGTCGATGATCGTTTCCGGGGCCTCGCTTCGCGGGTTGTCGCTCGTGAGGATCGTGTAGTCGGCGAGCCGGCCGGCGATCTCTCCCATCTGCGGGCGCTTGCCCTTGTCGCGGTCGCCGCCGCATCCGAAGAGCAGCACGACGCGCTGGCCGCCGGCGATCTCGCGCACCGCGTGCAGGAGCTTCTCGAGCGCATCAGGCTTGTGCGCGTAGTCGACGATGATGGTGGGCCCTTCGGCGGAGCCGACGCGCTCGAAGCGGCCGCGCACCGACCGAAGATTGCGCACGCCGGCCTCGACATCGGCCACTGGAACGCCGATGGCCAGGGCCGCACCGATGGCGCCGAGCCAGTTGTAGAGATTGGGCAGGCCCAGGAGCTCGGAGTCGATCCGGACGTCGGCCCACGGCGTGCGCACGCGGCCGTGAAGGCCGCGGATGCTGATCTCGAAGTCGTCGAACGGCCGGATGTCGGCGACCTCGGAACGGCCGAACGTGACGGAGGCCTCGACCAGTTCGTTGGCGATGCGCCGCCCGTACTCGTCGTCGATGTTCACGATGGCCGTCTTGCGGCTCTGGTCGATCTGGTCGAACAGGATGCGCTTCGCGGCGAAGTAGTCCTCGAAGTCCTTGTGGAAGTCGAAGTGATCGCGGGAATGATTCGTGAAGACCGCCGCCGCGAAGTGGACGCCGTGGGTCCGCTTCAGCGCCAGCGCGTGCGACGACACTTCCATGACGGCGCGGTTCGCGCCGGCATCGACCATCTTGCGGAACCACAGCTGCAGCGTGACCGCGTCGGGCGTGGTGCGATCGGCCGTGAGCCGCTCGCTTCCGGCGCGATACTCGATCGTGCCGACCAGGCCGACCGGCTCGCCGCCGGCGTCGAAGATCGACTCGACCATCTTCGTGGTCGTGGTCTTGCCCGACGTTCCGGTGACTCCGACCAGCGTCAGCTTCTCCGCGGGGCGGCCGTAGAAGTTCGCGGCAATGAGTGCAAGTGCGCCGCGGCTGTCGTCGACTTCGACCCAGGCCGCCTTCGACGCGGCCGGCTTCGCCACCGCGCCCGTTTCGCTGACGATGGCCACCGCTCCCTTGCTGACCGCCTGC
>DASQGS010000098.1:0-2603 GCA_035632455.1 Thermoanaerobaculia bacterium
GGGGAGAGGGGAAGAACACTACCTCAGAACCGTTTGCCACCACCAACGTCGTTGACCCGATCCGGACGCTGATTTCCCCTCACCCCGGCCCTCTCCCCGAACGTCGATTCGGGCTTCGTGGTGCGATTTCTGGCGGGGAGAGGGGGAAAATCGCTGGCCACTCGCCTCAATCTGCGACACGATGCATCCGCAGCACGAAGGGGCCCACCATGACCGAGACTCCCGAATTGACTTTTGCCCAACTCGGACTCCGCGATTCGCTCCTTGAGACCCTGACCGCGCTTGGCTACGAAGTGCCGACGCCGATTCAGGGTCGCACGATCCCTGTGCTTCTTGCGGGCAGCGATCTCATCGGACAGGCGCAGACCGGCACGGGCAAGACCGCGGCGTTCGCGCTGCCGATCCTCCAGAAGCTCGATGCGTCGAAGAAGGAGACGCAGGCGCTGATCCTCGCGCCGACGCGCGAGCTGGCCATGCAGGTCGCCGAGGCCGTGCACTCCTATGCCCGCGGCATGGATGTGAGCGTGCTCCCGGTCTATGGCGGAGCACCGATCGTGCTGCAGATGAAACACCTTCAGCGCGGAGTTCAGGTCGTGGTCGGCACGCCGGGGCGTCTCATCGATCATCTCGACCGAGGCACGCTCCGGCTCGATGCCGTGCGGATGGTCGTCCTCGATGAAGCGGACGAGATGCTGAAGATGGGATTCATCGAGGAGGTCGAGCGCATCCTGTCGGAGGTTCCGGCTCCGCGGCAGGTGGCGCTCTTCTCCGCGACCATGCCCGCCGAGGTCGTGCGCATCGCCCAGCGTCATCTGATTCAGCCGGTGCGCGTGGAGATCGAGCATCACGCGCTGACCACGCCGGACATCGAGCAGCGATTCGTGAACCTCTCCGAGGGGCAGAAACTCGACGTGCTGACGCGCATCCTCGAGCTCGAGCCCAGCGAGGCGGCGCTGATCTTCCGGCGCACCAAGACCGGCGCGGCGGAGCTCGCGGAGAAGCTCGAAGCGCGCGGCTTCGCGGCCGTGGCCATGCACGGCGACATGGCCCAGTCGCTGCGCGAGAGCGTGATCCGGAGGTTGCGCGCCGGGCAGATCGAGATCGTCGTCGCTACCGACGTCGCGGCCCGCGGCCTCGACGTGGAGCAGATCTCGCACGTAATCAACTACGACGTCCCGTACGACGTCGAGGCCTACGTCCACCGAATCGGCCGCACCGGCCGGGCCGGGCGCAGCGGCGTGGCCACCCTCTTCATCACTCCGCGTGAGCGGCGGATGATGCGGGAGATCGAGCGCTTCACCGGCTCGGCGATGAAGCCGATGAAGATCCCGACGCCGGCCGACGTCGCCGCGCGGCGAATGGCGCTCTTCAAAGAAAGCCTGCGGAAGAACGTGGAGGAAGGCGATCTCGATCTCTACGTCGGGCTCGTCGAGCAACTCGCCGAAGAAGGGCCGTTCGACATCGCCGATATTGCCGCCGCCGCGGCGCGCCTGGCCAGCGGCGGTCGCTCGTTTGCGCCGGCAGCGGAAACAGCGCCGATCCTCGCGCCTGCGCCCGAGCGCGAGCGCGAGCGTCCCGTGGGCGAGCGCCTGCGTGCTCGCACGCATGTCCACGAGCGCTCGCATGCTGCGGCGGATTCGCGTCCGCGGCCTGCGATGTCATCCGAGCCCAAGGTGCGGCTCTCGATGGCCGTCGGCAAGCGCGATGGAATCCGCCCCGCCGACATCGTCGGATCGATCGCGAACGAGGCCGATGTTCCCGGCCGCGATATCGGACCGATCGACATCCGCGACGAGATCACGATCGTCGTCATCCCTGAAAAGTATCGCGACCAGGTTCTCGCGAAGGTCGCTGGCAAGCGCTTCCGCGGGAGGCCGCTCGACGTCCAGCTTGCGGGCGACTCCCCGGCTCCTCGGCCGAGCGCGCGGTACGAGCACGCCGAGCGCCCGGCAGGTCATCGCCCCGAGCGCCGCGACAGCCCGCGCCCGCCGGCTCCGTATGCGAAACGACCGCACCGCGAGACGTTCGTCCCTGACCGCACGCGCCGCACGGCACGACCGTCAAGCTCGTTCGATCGCGACAGCGGCGGTCCAGCACACCGCGAAGGAAAGAAGCCGTTCTATGCGACCTTCGCAAAGGGCGGAAAACCGCCGCGCCCCGGCAAGCCCGGCGGAGGGCCGAAGCGTCCCGATGGGCACGGGCCGAAGGAGAAGAAGCGGCCGCGCTGAGGGGAGTGGTGGAGTGGTGAGTGGTCGGTGGTCGGTGATCAGGAAAATCCCCGTCATCCTGAGCCGCGTAGACGGCGAAGGATCTCAAAATTGCAGGATCGTGTTCGAGCACGCTGCGCCTTGGCTTCGCCAATGTTGACGGTCGCGCTCACTTGGTGTGATTTGACCACATTCAAAGATGCTCATTGACGATTCCGTCATCCTGAGCCGCGGAGACGGCGAAGGATCTCGAAATAACATGATTTGCGTTCGTTATGACATCTCTCTCTGTGGCCTCTACGTCTCTGTGGTGATTTTCTTTCTCAGCACAAGGCGCAGCGTGCTCGAACACGATCCTGCAATTTTGAGATCCTTCGCCGTCTACGCGGCTCAGGA
>DASQGS010000099.1:0-2711 GCA_035632455.1 Thermoanaerobaculia bacterium
GAGGCGGCGGCACCCCGACGGGGTAGAGCCCGCCGAAGGATCTCCGTGGCAGGAGCGGGGTGCTCGCAAGGAGATCCTTCGCCGCGCTACGCCCCCATCCGGGGGCTTCGCCGGCTCAGGATGACGCGAGGCACGCCTTCCTATGCCGACTCCCTTTCAGCTCTTTCCTTTCTGCTTGCTACCTTTCCCTCGCTGAGCACGACCCGGTTCTTGCCTAGCGATTTGGCCTCGTACATGGCGGCGTCGGCGCGGCGGAGGAGATCGCTCTTCTCTTCCTCGATCGATGCCGGCGAGCCCGGGTCCGGCAGGTGCTGGGCCACGCCGATGGATGCCGAGATCACCCCGCGCAGGTTGAGCGGGGGCATGCTGAATCCCCATTCCCGTTCGAGGAAGCTGTAGCTCTCGATCGTCCTGCGGATCTCCTCGGCGATGGCCCGACCTTTCTCGAGCGATGTGCCGGGCAGGATCATCACGAACTCGTCGCCGCCGTACCGGGCCACCGTAGCCTCTCCATGCTCGGCGATGCGCTTGAGCAGATATCCCACTTCCCGGAGCACCTGACTTCCGGCCAGATGGCCGTGGCCGTCGTTGATCAGCTTGAAGCGGTCGAGGTCCATGAAGATCATGACCGCTTCCCTGCCGCTCTTGCGTGCGTCGAGCAGCGTCTCGGTCAGCCGGACGTTGAACCAGCGGTCGTTGAAGAGGCCGGTCAGATCATCCTTCTTGGCCAGCTCCTGGGCCCGCTTGGCGTCGAGCGCGTTCTGGAGCGTGAAGGACGTGTAGCCGGCGAAGATCTCGAGCAGGGTCTTGTCGCGCTCGGTGAACGGCTTGCCGTCAAGCTTGTTGATGAGCTCGAGGACGCCGCAGACGGTCTTGCCGATGTAGATGGGCACGCAGACGACGGAGTGGGTCTTGTGGCCGATCTGCAAGTCGATCTCGGGATAGAAGAACGAGTCCTCGCCGACGTCGGCGGAGAGATACGGCTGGCCGGTCTGATAGACCTTTCCGGCGATTCCAAAACGCGCCGACAGGTGCTGGCCGATCAGCTCGCGGCTGGCATCTCCGAACGTGGCGATGAAGACGAGCTCGTTCTCTCTTCGCTGCTCGATCTTCTTGTAGGGATCGTCAAGGAGGATCGATCCCGATTCCGATGGCACGAACTCGTAGGCCTTTTGCAGAATCTGCCGAAGGACCAGGTCGAGATCGACCTCGCTCTTGAGCGACAAGCCGGACTTGTGGCGTTCGAGGAACCTCTCGAGCTGGGGATTCTCGAGGGAGTGAAACTGAATCATCTGGCTTGCCTCTGCACATGAATTATACGGATTCCTGATAGACAAGGGCAGAAAGCAGAGGGCAGAGGGGCAGTACGTCATCCTGGGCGACGGGACGGCGCGATGCACTGACGAAGATGGAATGACCCAACCTTGCGAGGAACTCTCTGCGTCCTCTGCGTCTCAGCGGTGAATGCTTCTTCTTCGGACTGGCGCAGAACACCATTCAACGCAGAGACGCAGAGGACGCAGAGGAATCCTCCTGAGGTCACCGTCCGCGTCCAGACCATCTGTGTCTCCAGAAGCCGCGCTTCACCCGGGGGTTTCGCCGGCTCGGGACGACACAATTGGGCGGCTCATTGACCACCGACCACTGACCACCACTGACCACTGCTCACTTTCTCTCTGCTTTGAGCGAAAGCGTCAGCGCGAATCTCGCCACCGGCTCTTCGCCGAGTTTCTTCGGCACCGTAGCGACGACGCGGACGATTGTCTCCTGCCGCTCCCCGGTGGATACGGTGCGCTGCATCAGCTCCTGGATGGCCTTGCCGTCTTCGCAGGAGAAGTGGACGTCGTCTTCCGCGCGCTTGAGGAACTCGGCGTGGAGGTCCTTGAAGACGAAGGACACGCGCACGCGCTGAGAGCGCATGAGCTCGAACGCGATCAAACCGCCAGCGATGTCGGCTCCGATGCAGAGAGCGCCGAAGTACATGGAGCGGAGGTGATTCCTCGTTTTCCAATTCAAGGGGATGCGAATCTCGCAGCGCTCCGAGGTGAGCTCGAGGATCGACGGTCCGGTGAAGAAGATCAGAAAGACGTTTCTGAACGCCCATCCGCGGACGCCGAGAGTATGCCTCCAAAGGCTCTTCATCCCGTGGGGAACATACCATGGCCCTCTCCATACATCGGCTACAATCGGGCTCCCCTTGGCCAGCTTTCATTTTCTCTGCCGCGGTTGCGAATGGCGCCTCTCCCGTGAAGCAGGCACGCCGGCGGAGCCATGCGAGAACTGCGGCCTCGCGAACGGCGCTGCGGCGCCGCCGGAGGGAGCGCTCATTGAGAAATGCGCCGCGTGCGGACACGACCAGCTCTTCTTTCAAAAGGACTTCAACCGAGCCACTGGCATCGCCCTCGTCGTGATCGGATCGATCTTCGTGCCGTGGACCTACGGGCTCAGCCTTCTCGCGGTCACGATTCTCGACTACCTCGTCTGGCGCATCGTGAAGAACGTGATCGTCTGCTATGCCTGCCAGGCTGTGCATCGCGGATATCCGCAGAATCCCGCGATCCAGCCCTTCGATCTCGTAATCCACGACCGCCATGTGTACGGACAGGCGCCGCCCGGAGCGGAAGAGGGGCATTCGTAGGAGCGGGAGCTCCCGAGCGCGAAGGTCACTGCGCAGTGGTCAGTGGTCAGTGGTCAGACGAAGAGTCTCGCGC
>DASQGS010000100.1:0-2357 GCA_035632455.1 Thermoanaerobaculia bacterium
GTTCAGTGACCCACTGCAAATCCGGAAGAGCAGAATCTGCGACCTACGCCTTCCGGTAATTCGGCCCCCCACCACCCTCGGGCGGCACCCACGTGATCACCTGGTACGGGTCCACGATGTCGCACGTCTTGCAGTGGTAGCAGTTCGTGAAATTGAGGAACGGCACCTTCCCCCGCCCGTCCGCCGTCGGCCGCGGCTCGTAAACGTTCGCCGGGCAGAAGTGGAAGCATGGATTTCCATACTCTTCGGTGCAGCGCGTGATGCAGACCTCGGTGTCGAGGATCAGCAGGTGCGCCGGCTGGTTCTCCTCGTGCAGCACGCCGCCGTTGTACACGTCCGTCACCTTGTCGAACGTGTAGCTGTTGTCGAATTTCATCTTCTCGGGAACGTGCGGGTGCTCGTCCTTGAAGTACGACTGGATGCGCTGCATGCGTTGGTGCCCCGCGTGACCCTCGAGGCGGTTCGAGAGAGCGAACCCTCGACCGCCCGTGACCATGCTCAGACCGGCGTTGATCATTCCGGCGAGCTGGCCGCTGTCGAACGCCTGGTGGAAGTTGCGCTCTTTCCAGAGCTCGTCCTTCGCGGGCGACGCTTCGAACAACGCCTCGTATTCGGAGAGCTGATTCGCCGAGAAATCGGCCGCCGCGATCGCGTGTACCGCCGCTTCTGCCGCGAGCATGCCGGACTCGATCGCGAGGTGGATACCCTTCAGCCGCGCGCCGTTCAGGTACCCGGCGGAGTCGCCGACGATCATGAATCCGTCGCCGTACATCCGCGGCATCGAGAAGTAGCCGCCCTCCGGAATCGCCTTCGCTCCGGCCTCGATCATCTTCCCGCCCTGCAGCAGCTCGCGGATGACCGGGTGGAGCTTGTAGCGCTGGAACTCGTGGTGCGGATCGAGCGTCGGGTTCTTGTAGTCGAGCCCGACCACGAGACCGATGTCGACGATGCGGTCCTTCATCCCGTAGATGAAGCCGCCGCCGAAGGTGTCGGCGTCGAGCGGCCAGCCCATCGTGTGGATCACCGTGCCGGAAGCGAAGCGGTCGTCAGGCAGCTGCCAGAGTTCCTTGATGCCGACCGAGTAGACCTGCGGGTTCTTGCCGGCGTAAAGGTCGAGCAGACCGGCGAGCTGCTTAGTGAGCGTGCCGCGCGGACCTTCGGCGAGGATCGTGATCTTCGCGCGAATGTCGACGCCCGGCTCGAAATTCGGCTTTTTCTCGCCATTCTTGTCGATGCCCTTGTCGCCAGTGCGGACACCGACGACGCGCCCGTTCTCGATGAGAACGCGCGAGGCCGCGAACTCCGGAAAGAGATCGACTCCCATCTCGCCGACCACGCCCGCCATCCAGCGGACGGCCTCGGCAAGCGAGACGACGTAGTTACCTTCGTTCTGCAGCGGCGGCGGCAGGATGGGCGCCGCGATCTTCTTTTTCTCCAGCAGATACCAGAACCCGTCGTGACCGACCTTCGACTGAATCGGAAAGCCGCGCTCGAGCCAGTCGGGCATGAGCGAGGCAACCGCGCGCGGATCCATGACCGCACCGGAGAGCCCATGAGCGCCGATCTCCTTCCCCTTCTCGAGGACCGCGATCGAGAGCGGCTCAATCTTTTTCTCGGGATTCGAATCGTTGTGCGCCTCGACGAGTTTGACCAGCCTGTACGCCGTCGCCAGCCCCGCCGGCCCAGCGCCAACGATCACAACATCGACATCGAGCGTTTCGCGCTCGACGCCGGGAAGTTCTGCCATGAAAACGCTCCTTGCGACAAAAGCCGCGACATTGTAGTCGCATCAGTCGCGCATGAGCGACCGCGAGTTGAGCGGAGCGGCTTCATCGCGTTGAAGCTGAAAGCATTGATGCAGCCTCTCAACGAAAATGCCGGTGAAGGGCCTTCGGCGATCGGCAGCTGAGCGAATGACCCGACGATGCAACTGGCGGGTCAGTAGTTCACCGTAACCTGGAGTGTGTCGATGTAAGACCCAACAGGAGGATCCTGACCCGCCGTGATCGTACCGGTCAACGTGATGCCATTGAGGATAGGCGTCTGCGTCGCGGTCGCCGTCGCGCTGGTCGCCGACAGCGATGCTGTGTAGTTCAGGTAGTTAGCTCCGCTGATCATCCGTCTCGTACTGCCAGACCAGTTCGCACCATTGTCGAGCGTGATGGACGTCGCCGTCGTTCCTTTCGTGCAGTAGACATTGACGGTGCTCGTCCGCACGAGCGCTCCGACGAACGGGTTGTAATTACCGAATGCAAGAGAGAACGCGTCGACCTTGCATTTGGCGGCGACAACGATGTTTACCGACATCGTGATGGGAGTGATGTTCGTCCAGGCACCTCCGCTCGTCTTCTGGTACG
>DASQGS010000101.1:0-2584 GCA_035632455.1 Thermoanaerobaculia bacterium
AATGCAAGTACAATCTCATCACTACATGGGAACATAAATCGAGCCACCCCAAGTCACTTCTGCCAATCCTGTCAAACAGTTACCTCCGAAAGCTAACCCCTTCCGAGTGGGAACTTCGGCTTAACTACTGCCTTCAGGCACATAAACAGGAGAAACGCGGCGGACGTTCAGGGAATCGGGAGTCCAGCGCGACATTCTGACCCGTCAGCCCGTTCGCCGGCCCGAGCAGAACATCTCGCCTCCGTCGGGCAGCGATACCAGAAAAAACCGGCAATATCAGAAAGGTCGATTCCTTCACAGCCTCTCAGGATGACGTACCTACGGTCTCGCCAGTTTCTGCGCGAACCGCTCATGCTGGAGGCTCGATTCGCCAAGAACCTCGAGGAACTCCTCGGCGGGCACCGGCGGCTGAATCAGGAACCCCTGCATCTGATCGCAGGAGTGGCGCTTGAGGAATCGCGCCTGTTCGGTCAGCTCCACTCCCTCGGCGATCACCTTCAGCCTCAGGCTGTGAGCCATGGCGATGATCGCCGTCACGATCGCCGCCGTGTCGGGATCCGAATCGATATCGCGCACGAATGACTGATCGATCTTCAGCGTGTCGATCGGGAACCGCTTGAGGTAGCTCAGCGATGAATGCCCGGTTCCGAAATCGTCGAGCGAGATTCGAATGCCGAGCTTCTTGAGCTCGTAGAGCGTGCGGACGCTGTTCTCCGGGCTCAGCATCGCGCTGCTCTCCGTGATCTCGAGCTCGAGCAGCCTCGCCTGCATTCCGGTCTGCGCGAGGACATCCCGCACGAACGAGACCAGGTCAGGCTGCTGGAGCTGGCACACCGAGAGATTCACCGCCAGCGAGAGATGCTTGTAGCCCGCATCGTGCCACGCCTTCGCCTGCCTGCAAGCCGTGCGCAGCGCCCAACTGCCGATCGGCACCATGGTCGAAGTCGATTCGGCGATCGGCACGAACACCGCAGGTGGAATGTCGCCGAGATCCGGGTGCTGCCATCGCAGCAAGGCCTCCATTCCGGTGATGCTTCCGAGACGGAGATCGAAGATCGGCTGGTAGTGCATGGCCATCTCGCCGTTCACGAGTGCGCGGCGGAGGCCATGCTCGAGCGCGATCCGTTGGAGGGCCTTGGCGTTCACGTAGGCATTGAAAAGCTGGTAGTTGTCGCGGCCTTGTTCCTTGGCCTGATACATCGCCGTGTCGGCGTTCTTGATCAACGTCTCGGCGTCGGTACCATCCTCGGGATAGAGGCTGATGCCGATGCTGGTGGTGATGTAGAACTCTCGTCCGTCGATGAGCAGGGGGTGGCGAAGGGACTCGAGGATTTTCTGCGCCACCGGCGCGGCGTCCTCGGAGCGGGGGAGGGTGGGGAGCAGCAGCGTGAACTCATCGCCGCCGAGGCGCGCGACGGTGTCGCTCTCGCGGACGCATCCCTGCACGCGGCCCGCCACGGCTTGGAGGATCTGGTCGCCGATGTTGTGGCCGAGCGAATCGTTGATCACCTTGAATCGGTCGAGATCGAGGAAAAGCACGGCGAGACGGCTCTTATCCCGCAGCGCGTGCGAGAGCGCCACCGTGAGACGGTCCTTGAATAACAGGCGGTTCGGGAGGCCGGTCAACGCGTCGTGATAGGCGAGATGCTTGATTTGCTCCTCTGCGTACGTCCGCTCCGTGATGTCGCGAACCACGCAGACCAGCCCGCCGCCCTCGATCGCGGTCAGCGAGATCTCCTGCGGGAAGCTCGTGCCGTCGAGGCGCTTCCCCTCGGCCTCCCCGCGCCAGCGGCCGCATTGCCGGACGATAGGAAGGATGGTCGTGAGGAACCGCGCGTTCTCCTCTTCGCCGTACAGCGCGGCAAGAGGATGGCCCAGCATTTCAGAGGCGCTCACCATGCCGTACAGCCGCGCCAGAGCGTCGTTGAGGTACGTGAACTCCAACGCGTCGTCGAGGATCCCGATGCCATCCATCGACGCCGTCATGGCCGCGAATTGCTTGCTCAGCGTCTCCTCGGTGTGCTTTCGCTCGGTCACGTCGGTGGCCACGAACAGGAATCCGGTGATGAGCCCGTCGCCTGCGCGAATGGCGGTCACGGACAGCAGCACGGTGATCAGCAGACCGTCGTTCCGCATGTAGCTCCACTCGCGCTCCTCGACGCCGCGGAGCGCGGCCCGCGTGACCACGACGTCGAAGCCCTCGATGGCTCGTCCAAGCTCACCGCGCAGCCCAGTCGCGTGATCCGCGATCTCGGCGGCGATGTGGAGGTCGAGGATCGACCGCCGGCCGATGACCTCGTCCGCGGTGTGGCCCAGCATTCGCTCCGCGCCGGCATTGAACACGGTGATCAGCCCGTCGCCGTCCGTGGCGATGATCGACGCACGAGTTGCGGCATCGAGAACGGCCTTGCGCTGCGCGTTGACTGCGGCGAGCGCCTGCTGCGCATGCTTCCGCTCGGTGATGTCGTAGACGAAGCCTTCGAAGTAGACCGATCCCTGCGGCGTGCGGTTGGCGTGAGCGTTGAGCTGGACCCAGATCAGCGAACCGTCCTTCCGCCGCCACGGTACCTCGTGGTCCGCGCCG
>DASQGS010000102.1:0-6898 GCA_035632455.1 Thermoanaerobaculia bacterium
TGACTTCATTGCTTCGGACGAAGAGTCAAAGTCAAAAGCCGGCGACGGCGACGGCGACGGCGACGCCAACGGCTACGGCAACGGAAAGGCTACCTTGCTGGCGGGGATGCCTTGTTGCGCAGGTTACGGAGAGTCAAAGTCAAAATCCGGCGACGGCGACGCCAACGCCAACGACGACGGTGACGAGAGGGGCGGCGGCACGCCGGAAGATTTGCGCAGGAATCTCACAGCCGCGGCGATTTCGTTGGCGCTATTCTCTCGAGATCATGCACATCACGAAGTTGCGGGATGATGTTCACGTCCTGGTAGGCGACTGTTATGGCGCGAACTCGACGCTGTTTCTCGACGGCGATGAGGCCTTGCTCGTGGACGGCATGGGCAGCCGCGCCGATGCATCGCAGTTGAAGCGCTACGTCGAGGAGACTCTCGGCGCCCAGGTGCGCTTCCTCATCATGACTCACTACTTCAGCGACCACATGGCGGCGCTCGCGCTCTTCCCTCGGGCGCAGATCGTCGCGCACGAGAACGCCGTTCACACTTTTGCATTCGAGCGCCATCGATCGGCGGAGGAGGAGGCGCATTTCGTGGCGCCGACAATCACATTCTCCGGACCGCTCACGATGCGTTGGGGCCGCTACTCGCTCGAGTTGTTTCCCAATCCCGGCCACACTATGAGCACGATTGCCATCGACGTCCCGGAGCTCGACGTTCTCTTCACCGGCGACACGCTCGTCGGCAACATCGTCTACCTCGCCTACGGGGCTCCGGAGATGCTCGATCGCGCGCTTCGCCAACTGCGCATGCGCGGCCGGACCTCGGTGATCGCGAGCCACGACGCCGTCCGCGACGCAGCCTCCATCGGCCACGCCACGCATTATCTGGCCCGCCTGCGCGAGGCATCGCTCGCCGCGTTCGAGAGCGACGAGTCGCGCATCGCCGCGATCTCGATCGAAGAGTGCCTCCCGGCCGGAGTCGCGCCCACCGATTTCGAGCGCGTGTTCCACGGGCGAAATCTCGAGGCGATTCGAGAGCAGCGGCTGTTCATCGCCACGGCCAAGCGCGGTTGACCCTCTGCCCTTGGATGACTCTCGCCTCATTCGCTGTTCCCACACGGCATGCGGCATCGATACTCGTGGCTCGATCCCGAGCTCATCCGCCGGCTGCTCGCGGAAATGGGGCTGCGGCGCCTGTTCAACCATCTCCTCCTGCAATCGGGCGGCGACGTCGACGAGGCCATGCAGTGGATGCGCATGCTGCAGGAGCGCGGATACATCGACCCCAACGTCGACCTCGACGAGTTCTTCGCGCGCCTGGTGCAGGACAACGTCCTCGGGCGCGACGCCGAGGGCAACGTGGCCCTCGCGGCCGGCGGAGAGCGCCAGATCCGGCGCGATGCCCTCGACGAGATCTTCGGCGGGCTCCAGAAATCCGCGGTCGGCTCTCACTCCGTCGTGACGGCGGGGCAGGGAACCGAGCGACTCACCGAGACCCGCGCGTATCGCTTCGGCGACGACCCGATGGCGATCGATTCGGTGAGGACGCTGCAGAACGCGATGAAGCATGGAGATCCGTCCGACGACATCCGCATCACCGAGGCGGACCTGGAAGTGTTCGAGACCGAGCACAACTCGAGCTGCGCCACGGTGGTCATGATCGACATCTCGCACTCCATGATCCTCTACGGCGAGGACCGCATCACGCCGGCGAAGAAGGTGGCTCTGGCCCTCACGGAGCTGATCCTCACCAAGTATCCGAAAGACGCAATCGACGTATTGCTGTTCGGCGATGAGGCCGTGGAAGTACCGATCTCGGAAATCCCGTACGTGAAAGTCGGCCCGTATCACACGAACACCAAGGCCGGGCTGGAGCTGGCGCAGAACATCCTCAGGCGGCGGAAGCACAACAACAAGCAGATTTTCATGATCACCGACGGCAAGCCCTCGGCGCTCACCGAAGGAGGGCACCTCTACACCAACTCCTTCGGCCTCGACATGAAGATCGTCAACCGCACGCTCGAGGAAGCGGACCGCTGCCGCCGCGCCGGGATTCCGATCACGACGTTCATGCTGGCCACGGATCCGATGCTCGTGAACTTCATCGAGCAGCTCTCGAAGATCAATCGCGGCCGGGCGTTTTACACATCACCGGACCGCCTCGGCGAGTACATCCTGGCGGATTACATTCGGAATCGAAGGAAGTTCGTGCACTGAACGGCTCGACGTCATCCTGAGGAAATGGCGCGCACCGACGAAGCGGGAATGACACGACCTTGGAGAGAACCCTCTGCGTCCTCTGCGCCTCTGCGGTCAATGCTTCTTTTTCGGACTAGCGGCGGAGAGACATTCAACGCAGAGACGCAGAGGGACGCAGAGGAATCCGCGTGAGGTTACCGTCTGCGTCCAGAACAGCGGGTCTCATTAGAAGCCGCGTAGACGGCGAAGGATCTCAAGATGGCAGGAAAGGCATTTCACCACAGAGACACAGTGCACACGGAGAGAGTTATCCGTTATTTCTGTGTCCTCAGTGCCTCTGTGGTGAACGCCTTTCTCACGCGGAGACGCGGAGGTCGCGGAGACAGCACATCCATCATCCTTATAGCCGCGCGGACCGCGAAGGATCTCCTTGGCGGGATCGCTTGACCTCGAAGTGAATTGCTTTGAACTGAAATCGTTGGAAGGAGATCCTTCGGCGCGCTCCACCCCTCCGGGGTTTCGCCGCCTCAGGATGACACAATGTCCGCGTTGTCTGATTCCGAGCGATTCTCCAATCGGCTGCCGTCCGCCTTTTCTCTTCCCGCTGTCTTCGCCGTTGCTTTGATCGCCATCAGCCCAGCCCTCGCCAACGAGACCTCGTGGCACTCGCTCCAGTCCGGCTCGCCGTTCGGTCCGACGCCGATTCACGATCATGGCATCCATGGCGAAGGGCAGGTCATCGCCATCCTCGACACCGGGCTCGACTACGACAACTGCTACTTCGCCGAGCCTGACGGCTCACGACCTCCGGTCAACACCGGCACGCCGCAAGGCGGTCTCGCGGACGCGAACGTCGATCCCTCGCGGCGAAAGGTCATCGCGTACGACTTCGACTACTCGTGCGATCAGTATCCCGGCGCGACCGGATGCGACGATCCGTCCAATCCGAAAGCGTGGGATAACCAGGGACACGGCACGCATGCCGCCGCGGCTGCGGCGGGTGACAAAGGCACGCCGATCGTCCACGACGCGTACGACGCCATTGCGCCGGGAGCGAAGCTCGTGATCCAGGACGCCGGCTACATCGGCGGCGACAACTGCTCGCAGCGCCCCGGGATCGGCTGCCCGGTCAATCTCACGCCGCTGCTGACGCAGGCCTATCGGCAAGGCGCGCGTATTCATTCGAATTCGTGGGGCGACCGGCAGGGCGTTTCCGCATTCCTGCCTCCACCAACGGCGAACTACTCCGCCTCGGCGCGCGAGGTGGACGCGTTTGTCTGGACGCATCCCGACATGTTGATCGTGTTCAACACCGGCAACACGTCGACCACGGACATCCCGCCGGCAAGCACGCTCTCCGCCCCAGGCTGCGCGAAAAATGTGCTGCAGACCGGCGGCACGCGAACGCAGACTGCCAGCGATGACACGATCTCGGTGTTCACGCTCCTCGGACCATCGCGCGATGGCCGGATCAAACCCGATCTCGTCGGACCGGCGATGGTCACGGCCGGCGACAGCGACCTCGACGTGCGGACGGGGCATTGTGACATCAGCCCGCAGCCGGGCACCTCGTGGTCGGCGCCGACGATCGCCGGCGCGGCCGCGCTCGTCCGCCAATACTTCACGGATGGCTACTACCCGAGCGGCATGGAAACGCCCTCCGATGGTTTCGTGCCCAGCGCGGCATTGCTGAAAGCGACGCTGATCGCTGCAGCGCGGCCGGTGCCATATCGCGGCGTCGCAGCCGGTGCCACCTCCGCGCTGCCGGTTCCATCGAACGAGCAAGGATGGGGATTCCCGGTGCTCGGCGACGTGCTCTGGTTTCCGGGAGAAAACAGGCGCATCCACGTGGCGGATGTTGCCGACGCCAGCGGACTGGCAGGCGGTGAATCGGCGTCGATTCGCGTCAGCGTGTCGGCCGGAACGCCGTTCAAGGCTGTTCTGGTGTGGACCGATCCCCCCGGTGTAGTGCGCACGACGGCTGACACGACACCGGAGCTGGTGAACGACCTCGACCTCCGCGTCACCACGTCGTCCGGCGCGGGGCTGTGGGGCAACGAGTCGCTACATCCGGGCCAGCCGGATCGCCTGAACAACGTGGAGGTCGTCTCGATCGCCGCGCCTGCCTCGGGCATCTTCACGATCTCGGTCACTGCGTCCCATCTCGGCCTCGGTCCGCGCCAAGGTTACGCGCTCGTGCTCACAGGCGATATCGCTCCGGCCCCGAGGACGCGCGCCGTGCGGCATTGAGGTGTTCCGATCCGCCGTGTCATGTAAACTCTCGCGCCATGCTTTCCCGGGAATATCTTCGCGAACACACCGACGAGTATCGCCAGGCCCTGAAGAAACGCGGGGCGAGCGTCGATCTCGAACGCTTCCTCGAGCTCGACGCGGAGCGCCGCAAGACCATCGTCGCCGTCGAGGCGTTGAAGAACCAGCGAAACACCGCGTCGCAAGAGATCGCCGCACTCAAGAAGAGCAAGCAGGATGCCTCGGCGCAGATCGACGCCATGAAGCGCGTGGGTGATGAGATCAAGGAGCTCGACGCGCGGCTCGGTCAGATCGAGATCGATCTCGCCAATCTCGAGCTCTATTTCCCCAACGCGCCGCATGAGTCACTCCCGGTCGGGCCCGATGAGACGCACAACCGCGTCGAGCGCACCTGGGGCGACAAACCGGCGTTCGGTTTCACGCCCAAGCCGCATTGGGAGATCGGCGAGGCCCTCGGCATTCTCGATTTCGAGCGCGCCACGAAAGTCAGCGGCCCGCGATTCGCGTTTCTCTTCGGCGCCGGTGCGAAGCTCAACCGGGCGTTGATCTCGTTCATGCTCGACAGGCACGAGAGCAACGGCTACATCGAAGTCGTGCCTCCCGACATCGTCAACGCCGACTCACTACGCGGCACCGGTCAGTTGCCGAAGTTCGAGGAGGATCTCTTCAAGCTGCAGGGCGAGAGAGCCTACTACCTCATCCCCACGGCCGAGGTGCCGGTCACGAACATCCACCGCGACGAGACACTCGACGCCTCGGCGCTGACGCGCAAGTACGCGGCGTACACGCCATGCTTCCGCAGCGAGGCGGGATCGTACGGCAAGGACACGCGCGGCCTCATCCGCCACCATCAGTTTGAAAAGGTGGAGATCGTGAAGTTCACGATGCCCGACAGGTCGTGGGACGAGCATGAAACGCTGACCAACGACGCCGAGGCGCTCTTGCAAGCCCTCGGTCTGCCGTATCGCGTCGTCACGCTCTCGACCGGCGACCTCTCATTCTCGTCCGCCAAGACGTACGACATCGAGGTGTGGTTGCCGGGACAGGAGACCTATCGCGAGATTTCGTCCTGCTCGAACTATCTCGATTTTCAGGCCAGGCGCGCGAACATCCGGTACCGCACCGCCGACAAGAAGGGCGGCTTCGTCCACACACTCAACGGCTCTGCGCTACCGCTCGGCCGGACGATCGTGGCGATTCTCGAGAATTACCAGCAGGCCGACGGCAGCGTCGTGATCCCGAAGGTGCTGCGGCCGTACATGAAGGGCGTCGAGAAGATCGGGTGATGGCGCGGTGATTGATGGGACCGATGGGACCGATCGGTCATGATCTTCGCACGAGATCCTTCGCCGTCTACGCGCTCAGGATGACGTGGGGCGCGCCTCACTCCGGAAACGGCTCGCGAGAGTCGCCTTCGTACAGGACCGTGTAGACCAACTCGGTCGCGCCGATGCGGAGGCGGTCGCCGTTCTTGAGTGTGCCGTGGAAAATGCGTGTGCCGTTCAGCCACGTGCCGTTGCGGCTCTTGAGGTCCTCGACCGCGAAGCCGTCCGGACCGCGGTAGATGCGAGCGTGAAAGCCTGAGACTCCGAGGTCAGGAATCTGGATCTGATTCTCCTGGCGGCGACCGACCAGATATTCCGACTCGATGAGCGGCACGACCATCCCCTTGAGATCGCCGCTCGCGAACGCGATCTGGGCCACTGTCGGACGGACGACGTCCTTGTACGAGAGATTCGCCTCGGATGAGACCAGGAGGCTCGTATCGTCGGTGATGCTCCGAACCGTGGAATCGCCGCTGAACACTGCACCGGCCTGGCGCACGGTGGCATCGCCGGAGCCGGTCTTGGAATCGACCACGACGTCGCTCAGCTCGTTCAGCTCCTCCGGCGGAACCGCTTCGATCAAATGATTCGATTGTAATCCGTACACAAGCCGGTAGATATCGAACGGATCATCCTCCGATTCGTGGCACAGCTCCTCGAGCGTGCGCACGCCGTTGATCAGGAAGAGAATCCTCCACTCATCGACCGTGAGCGTGATCTTCTCCCCTTTTTCCTGTTTGCTGATCACGCGGAACACGACGCCCTTGTCGGGCAGAAGGCGAATGCACTGTTCCCACTCCTCGATCCGCCGGGCGCCTTCCATGATGAGATTCGTGAGGTCGACGGAGATGGTGACGGCATGCTGCGGGAGATGCATCTCATCGCTGAACGCGAACATGCCGCCGGGCCAGACGAAGCAGTCGTAGATGATCTCCGAGACCTGCACCTTGAGGAAATCCTGGAGCTGGGCCTCTGTGAAGACGTCCTGTTGGATCGCGATCTGGCCGAACCGGCCGCCCTCGCGGCGCATGAGGTTGTCGATCGTCTCGCACTGCGGCCGGCTGATCTTCTTCTTTCGCAGCAGAATCACGCCGAGGCGGAACTGCTCCT
>DASQGS010000103.1:0-4310 GCA_035632455.1 Thermoanaerobaculia bacterium
AGGCCGAAGCTGTTGGCGATGCGGAACGGGGCGAGCACCGTGGCTGGTATGTTGAGCACCGGCACGTTCGGGACGACAAAGCTCGAGATCGTGGCGAAGAAGACGGTGATGAGCACGCCCGCTGCCGCCGCTCGCGGATAGCGGACGCGCGGCTCGCCGGCAGGCGGCAGATCCTCCGGCTTCGGCCGCACCGGAGCGCGAAGGCGAACGCGCTCGAAGACGCGATCGTCGAGCAACAGAAACCCGAGGATCAGCACGAGGTAGTTGAGAAACGCGTAGTTCGCCGTGAGGATGATGCCGATCTGCAGCGGCGTCGTGATGAGAAATGCGATGCGGCGCGAGCTCTTCGGCAGAAAGACGAGCCAGACCACGAACAGCTCGACGATGAGCGTGGCTGCGCACGTCACCGCATGGAAGCCGTGCGGCCAGTGCTGGACGTACCAGCCGATCCAGCTCGGGAGCGGGCCGTTCTCGTAGTAGCGATCCATCGCCGAGAGATCGCGCCATTGCGTCTCGCCGCTTAGCAGCTTGACCAGGCCAGACTCGAAGTAGATCCGAAACCACTCCCAGCGCAGCATGAAGAGGCTCGCGCGTGACGGCGGGTGGGCGGCTCCGAGGCCTGGGCGAAGGCCGGGCGGCGCGAAGAAGAGCGAGAGGAAAGCGGCCTCGAGCAGCATGCCGTCGGATTGATAGCCGGAAAACTGCTGCGCCGCGCTGACGAACGAGAGGAAGAGGAGGAGTGCGATGAGGATGCTGAGGCGTGGCCAGAGGTTCAGCATGATCGCGACCGAAGCCGCGAGGCCGAGCCAGACCACAAGATCGAGCGCGAGCTCTCCACTGTTGATCCAGAGGAGCGTGGGCACGAGCGCGTAGCATCGCCATCCGGTGAGGCGATGAACGAGATCGAGGTAGCTGCTCGCCGGAAGGATTCCGTTGGGTCCGATCAGGCCGTGAATCTGGAAATAGAGCGAGTAGAAGGCGGAAAAGAACACGCCGCCGAGGCATCGGAGAAAGAGCCATCGCGCCCTGAGGAACGACTCGGTGGAGAAGACGTCGGGGCCGAACCAGACATCGAGCTTGTCCGCCTCAGGCTGATGCGTTCCGTACTCTTCGAACATGGGTGGTTATTGTAGAGGGGAGGCGGCGCTTCGCGATCAGCGGTCAGTGGTAACAGTGGTCAGGGGTCAGACCGTCATCCTGAGCCGCGTAGACGGCGAAGGATCTCAAGGTTGCAGGGTTGGAGTTCGAGCATGATCTGCTCAAACAGAGAGCCCGCAGATTTGAGATCCTTCGCCGCGCTACGCCCCCATCCGGGGGCTTCCGGCTCAGGATGACGTGCTGACCACTGCCCACTGACCACTCTTACCACTGCTCACTGATTCGTCCACACTTGCACGTTCCCTCTCATCACGAGCGAGAAGCGAGTCAGCCCTCGGCCTTTGTACGCACGCCACCAGACTGTGCTCTGTGCCCGGCGCGACGATGGGGCATAGACGGCGTTCGGGATGCCGATGGTCGCGGACATTGCGCCGAGGCGGATCGTGGGATCGGGAAGGACAAGGAAGCGGATGCTTTGATCGTGGCAATAGCTGGCGAGCGCGTCCTCATCCGAGGAGAGCAGCGCTTCGATGTTGCGGCGGAAACCGGCTGAATCGGGCATCGAGCCGAAGTTGTCGAGAGCGACGCCGTGGCGTCCGATGACGTCGATGGCGTGGCCGTAGGACCAGGGTGCGAGAACGCGGCCCGGCGGAAGGGAGCGCAGGGCGAGCGCGGCGCGCACCAAATCGACCTCGTCCGAGGCGGGCTGTGGCTCCGGACGCGCGATGGCGTGAATGTCGTAGCAGAGCGGCGGCAGGAGCGTCGCGGCCATAGCGAGCGCACCGAGGGTGCGGCGGCGGTTGTTCACGAAGTCGCAAGCGACGGTCGCACCCGAGACCGCGAAGAGCGCGATCCCCGGCACCAGGAATCGCCGGCTGGAGAGAGCCAGGACGAAATACGCGATCGCAAAAAGCGCGAGGATGCGGCGCGTGCGGTGCCGCCAAGCCTGCCAGGCCAGGACGAATGCCAGGGCCGCGCCGCCGGTGAGATTGGCGAGATCGGTGCCGAGGCGCGAGGGATCGCGGAGCATCGGCTGGAATTCGATGATCGTCGCGAGCCACGGGTCGCCGCGAAAGAAACGAATTCCATCCGGCAGGGCATCGAGTGCGCGCGGAAACGAGAGGGCGGCGAGCGCGCCGGCGATCAAGGCGATCCCGCGCGTTTGCCATCGCTTTCGGCTCTCGAATGACGCGCAGATCCCGCATGCGACCGCGGCGCCCGCGAATATCGCGACGTGGGTCCAGCCGAGGAACCAGGCGCTGTCGGGATAGCCGGGAGGTCGCGTGGTGCGGTAGAGAACGCATGCGACCGCGGCGATCGCGAATGCGCCGGTGCCCGCGATCAAGGGCGCTTGCCGCGTTTCGGCCTTCGCCTCCCCGAGGCAGAAAAGCGACGTGAATGCCAGCGCTGCGGCGGCGAGAAACGCGGGCTGGACAAACATCGCAATGACGATGACTGCGCCGAGGATCGCGCCGCGCTGCCATGCCTCCGCGCGCGACCCGGAGCGATACGCGTGCACCGTCGCCGCGACGATTGCAAGCATCAGCGCCGGCTCGGTCCAGTGGTGGTCGATGCTGCCGATTTCCGATGTCGTGATGAGATATGGCGAGATCGCGAGCGTCGCGCCCGCGGTGGTGCCTGCGATCGCACCGGCGCGACTGCGCCAACCAACCGCCATCGCGACGACGCCTGCGAACACCGCGAAGCCGATCGGCGGAAACCAGGCAACGGTCTCATAGACCTCGGCGTCAGTCGCCGCGCCGGCCAGCCGCGCTCCCGCCGCGCAGGCGAGATCGTACAGCGGAGGCCACGGGCACCAGGCGCGGCGATCATCGTCGTACTCGAGCGCGTGCGGGAAGTGCGCGGCGGTCCATGCGATTCGCTTCGCGTGGTAGAGGTCATCGTAAGGCGGGAACGCGAGCAACGGCTCGGTTGCCTGTCGCCGATGCGAGATGCGAAGCGCGAGCGCCAGCGCAACAATGATCGCAACGAGCAGCACGCGGCGCATGGGGCATTGTAAGGGCGGGGTGAGGCCGCACTTGTGCAAGCGCGGGTCACGGCGGCGAAGCCGTCGCAAAAAACCTCTCCCGGCGGGAGAGGGTCGCCGCGCAGCGGCGGGGTGAGGGGACTCTCTTGCGGCTCTTGCGACGTGCTGCATCGTGGCACGTCTAACGCGAGATCGTCATCGCTTCAGTGCGCGCTTCGCGCGGGGTCCCCTCACCTGCGCTTCGCGCCGCCCTCTCCCGCCGGGAGAGGGCTTTTTTCTGCCACAGTTGAAGTTGATCGATCGAAGCGTCCAAACTCCGGCGGCTTTAGACGGCCAGCGCTGCTGGGCCCTACTCCGCCAGCTTCCACGCGGTGATGTCGCGGCATTTTCCGATGAGCTTCCAGTTGCCGGGAACACGCGTCTGGACCTCCTGGACCTCGAACGGCGCGAGCAACGCGTACCACTCGACGCCTTTGGCTCGTTCGCGAATCGAGCGAGAGCGGGCGGGATCGAGGGCCTCCCATCGGGCTGACCATTGATGCGCGTAGTACCAGCGCGCACCGCTGAGCTGCGACGCGACAACGATCGCGCCGTCGGGGATGAGGCGCGATGCCCACGCGACGGACTCGGGATAGACGGCTTCGTGCTCGGCCATGTGCAGGATGCCCTCGCGTTTGCCGAGTCGCATTCCACACGCGACCATCACGATGACGAACGTCGCTGCCGCGGCAACGGCAAGAGATCGCCGTAGCCGGCTCGACGCGCGTCCCGTAATCGCGATCTCCACGCGCCGCGCGAGAAGCATGGCGCTGCAGATCACGGCCGGAATGGCAGGCAGGAGAAATCGCGTGTACCACCAGGCATCGTAAGGACCGTAGAACGAATAGACGAGAAAGAACGATGCGAACGCCGAGGCCAGCATGCGGTGTTGGGCCGACCTGACTGCAGCGGCTGCCGATGCCAGGAACGCCAGTAGCGGCAGCGGACTCATCATGATCGCAATCCATCGCAGGTAGTGCGCCGCGCGCGTCGAGAAGTACGCGACGGAGAATTCGTCGAGGATCGAGCCATAGCCCGTTCGGAACGAACTTCCGTAGACGTTGTGGTTCCAGAGCGCGAGTGGGATCAGCGCGATCGCCGCGGTAGCCGCGGCAATCAGACAGTTCTTCGCGAGTGCCCCTCGCCGGGCGGGGACGCCCGGCGATTGCGGGCGGGCCGCCCGCAC
>DASQGS010000104.1:0-17818 GCA_035632455.1 Thermoanaerobaculia bacterium
ATAGTGATCCTCAGCTCGAGCGCGATGGCCTCTACTTGGGTGCATCAGGAAGTCGCAATTGCACAGGTGCAGGATATACCTGTGTGGCCGATCTGCGTGGAGGATGGTGTCAGGATTGAAGGTGTGATATTTGGAACGGAGGGGTTCTATTTTGCCAGACACTCGAGTCCATACGGTCAGATCGAACAACTGGCTGAAGAAATCAAGAATACAATGCCGAGGGCAGGCGTCAGCGGAAGATCAAAGATCGACGAGTACATTGTGACCAAGGTTGCCAGGACGCGGCGACTGATCGAGATGCTGCGCAAAGAAGCCGAGGCGGCCGGGTTGGAATATGTTTGGCGGCTGCAGGCCGCGTTTTCGTCATTTTCGATATCTGAAGAGAGGGAGTATGTTGTCGAGGGATATCATACGCCGATGTATCACGACTTACTTGTGCAGGAGATGAGGGCCGCGGAGGTGATGGCTCGGAAATGCCGCGTCAAGGCAATCCTTTGGCCGAGGCGGGCATTCGAGGGTGGCTATCGGCAGCATCAGCGGGCGCGGTTCCGCGCGCTCATTCAGTGGCTGGAGAGAGGACATGATGTCGACAGGGTCAAAGTGGTGTTGGGACCGTACGATGGGAGCAATCGCTACATTTTCGATGGTAACGCTCTCGTTGAGGGATTTAAGGCGCCAGATTCGGATACTCGTGGCTATCAGTTGACGACGGTGACCCACCATGGTCCTGCGATTCTTGCGGCGATCAAGGATTTCGACGCGCTTTTCGACGCGTTTTGGGATGAACGCGCGAGAGCTGGCGGTGCGAGTTCGGATGAGGAGGCGATCGTTGTCCGAGCCTCCGTGATTGATGAGCTCAAGCGGCTCGAAAGCGAGATCTAGAGATCGCTGATAGCAGTTGGGCCACGCCTGTCTCTGTGATGGCCGCAGTTCGAGGAGACTCTGTTCGGTGGAACCCTCCATGCTCGATCCGCATTTCGCCGATGCCGGATTGAAGCCGATCAAGCTATTCTTCTGACATGAGCGGCGCACTTCCCTCCGGCGACGCGAGCCGCGACTCGTTCCTCGGCGTGCTCGTCGGCGATGGCCGCTCGATGTTCAAGCTCCTGGCGCTGGCTCTGATGGGCGCCGGGACGTTCGTCCTCTTTCAGGCCGCCACCGGGCATTTCCTGCCGCACGACACAGCGTTCCTCGGAATGGACGCGCAGCAACTCTGCGGCTTCTTCGGCTGCCGCATCGTCCACTTCATGATCCACGACCGCGTCTCGTTCGGCGGCGTGCTCCTTGCCATCGGCATCATGTACCTCTGGCTCGCGGAGTTTCCGCTGCGGCGGCGGGAGGGTTGGGCGTGGTGGGCGTTTGTCATCAGCGGCGGCGCCGGGTTCCTCAGTTTTCTCGCCTACCTCGGTTACGGTTATCTCGACACCTGGCACGGCGCGGCGACGCTGGCCCTCGCGCCGCTGTTTCTCATTGCGCTCTGGCGCACGCGCGGATTGCGCGACGAACGCGTGCGGCCGGCGCCGCTCGACCTCCGCTCGCGCGCGGGATTCGGCCGGATGCTGCTGCTGGCCTCGACGTTCGGGATGATCGCCGGCGGGCTGACGATCACGACCGTCGGCGCGACCAGCGTGTTCGTGCCCCAGGATCTGGAGTTCATTCGAGCGAGCCGCGGAGCCGTGGCCTCGATCAACGGACACCTGCTGCCGCTGATCGCGCACGACCGCGCCGGCTTCGGCGGTGCGCTCGTCTCGTGCGGTCTGGCCATGTTTCTCGCGGTTCTGTACGGAGGACCGTCTCGCAGCCTGTGGCAGGCCCTGGCGATCGCCGGGACATTCGGCTTCGCGACGGCGATCGGCATCCATCCGGTGATCGGGTATCTCAGCTTCAGCCACCTCGCGCCGGCGGTGGCGGGTTGTGCGGTGTTTGCGATGGGGTTGGTGCTGACGTATCCGGCAGGGGAAGGCGAGCGGCACGGGTAGTCGCGACGGCCCCGAAAAAGGCCCAGGATCCTAGATCGCTGACGGTAGAATGCTTCCGTGCAGGCACGTTCTAAGAAAGACGACGAGATGCGAGAGGAGTACAACCTCGCTGAGCTCAAGAATCCGGTTCGCGGCAAGTACTATGCTCGGGCAATGGCAGGGACGAATGTCGTTCTCCTGGATCCCGACATCGCAGAAGCGTTCCCTAACGCAAGAACGGTGAATGAGGCACTCCGAGCTCTCTTGAGTGTGGCAAGGTCGGCCGTGCCAAATGGGCGACGGACCCGTCGCCCTGCTGGCTGATCGGGATTCACGGAACCGCCGGGCCTCTTATAGTTAGTTCATGGCCACAGGGGTCGCTCAATGAGATCGTCGTGCCTCATCATCATCGCCGCAGCGCTCACGGCCGGCTGTTTCAGCAGTAAACCGATCGACGCCGTGGCGGGCGCTCAGGGCGAGCCGCAGACTCTCGGAGCGATCACGCTGGCATCCGAGCGCCTCGGCCATCTCACCGTTGCGCCGACGACGTGTCAGGCCGGTACGCGGCAGTCATTTCTTGGCGGCGACTTCCAGGATCCGAAGAGCGGCATGGTCGTCCGGCTGGTCGTCGATCCCCTCGACGGCCCGGCCGTGCGCGTGTTCGAGAAGGCCACTCCGTTCGACAAGAGCCTCGTCTTCCGCCGCGCCGAATGCCGCACGTTCCACTTCTCGCTCGAGGCCACCGGCTGGCGCGTCAACGACGTCGATGACTACCGCCTGAGTCTCGACGTCGATTGCGCAAGAGGCGGCGAGTCGGTCGAGGGCAAGGTCTCCACGACGCATTGCCATTAGCGCATGGGAAGCTGCGACAGGCTCCAGCCCTGCTTGCTCTACGCGTGGGTCGAACGCTATCAAATCGATCCGGGCATAGGAGGCGAGAATGGGAGTCGCCCGCCAGCGGACGCCCTGCCCAAGCCTTTGAGCATTCTTGACTTCGCTACCCAGTTCTGGTGCTGAAAGTTCTCAAGACGCTGGTCGTACCTCGGCACCGGCCGCAACGCCGATGGAAACACTTTGTAGAGATCGTAGTCGAGCCCTTGGAAGAATTCGAAAAAGTCCTTCAAGAGAGTGCGGGAGTCAATATTGCAGCCGCCGTATTCGAACTGAATCATGCCGATTCGGCCCTGCCTGAGCAGGCTCGACGCGCCCTTGAAGACCTCCATCTCGTGCCCCTCGACGTCCACTTTCATGAAATCAACGTGTGCGATACCGGCTGTCTCGCAATAGCGATCGAGCGTCCGCAATTGAACACGTTCCTCTTGACGCTGTGGGGCCAGACCCCACCCAGCCTCGAGTCCTGTTCGCCGATATAGGGAGTTGTTTCCTGATGCCTCGTCGAAAACATGAAGCAGACCGGTACCCTCGGTGGAGCTGAGCCCACAATTGTTCAGGATCACGTGCTGAGGAAAGCCTCGTGAGCTCAACCGCTTGAAGGCGTCTGCACTCGGTTCGAAGCAATGGATGGTCAGAGAAGGGTTCGCACCCAACGCGTGAAGGGTCCAGTCCCCGACATTGGCGCCGACATCGAGCACAAGCTCTGCCTGCACAACAGTTTTCTGCAGCAAGCGCAGCTCGCCGTTCGTGATCATGTCGTCATTGTTGTCGCCGTTGCGCCAGTCGACGTATCTCTTACAGAGACGATGGAGAGAATCGCCGGGCTGGAGCAACCGAGAGAGAGGCAACCAGACAGACCTCACCGCTCCACCTCGCACTCGATTTGGTCGCGAGCGAACATCATCAACCGCGCTCCGGATAAGTAGCTTGCTCGAGAGAACACGCTTCGAGCCGACTCTACTGCAGATAGCCAAGCGAACGCAGTCTCACGATGTCTCGCCTCGAGTCCCGTGGCCTCTTCGCCATGGCCGACAGAAGCGGCCTTGCGAGTGCGCGCATCTGGGCTCGGCGTTCCTGCTGGGCAGGGTCGCGGCTCAAGTCGTGCGACTCAGAGGGATCAGCAACCATGTCGTACAACTCCTCGTGCGAATCTGTGTCCTCGATGTACTGGAAGCGATCGTCGATCACCGTCACGTGCTGGGCTCGAGGCTGATCTGCCCAAACGCTGGAAACCGCGGGCAGGGTCGCAGGAACGCCCGCGATCAAGCCCATCAGAGGCGATGATCTCGGGTCGGCTCTCGTCAGGCCGACGATGGCCGAAAAGAGCCAGATCGTGGAGACCGGACGATCGACGACGGTGTGCGGTATGCCGGGCCCGGTCATGATGAGCGGGACGTGTAACAACTCCGGATACAACGAGTTTCTATGCATGTAAAGGCCATGCTCACCAAGGTGCTCGCCATGATCGGCGACCACGATGATATACGTTCGAGCGGCGTCAGGTGAGCGCTCGATGGCATCGAGGAGGCGTGCAAGATTCCGATCCGCACATGCTGCTCCTGACTCATAGAGGCGCCGCCAGCGCTCGCGTTCCGATGGCTGAAGAACCCGCCCCATGCTCACCCGGTGCAGCGTGACCGCGTCGGCGAACATGGCTGCTTCCTCCGAACCGCGGCACGGCGACCAATACGGCGCGTGCAGGTCCATGAGGTTCAGCGTCAGGTAATACGGTCTTGGAAGCCTGTCGAGCATCGGAGTTGCTTGCTCGATGATGTTGTCGCTCGACCAAAGGCAGACCGAGTGCGTCATCTGGGGCGAGAGCCGGCTGAGGATCAGACCAGGAGTGGTTCGACAGACGTCGAGATAGCGGTGGGCGACGCGGAAATCAGCATAGCCTCGCTCAAACCCGGTTCCCTCATTGAGAAAGCTGTTGGACAACACAGCCGCCGTGCTGTAGCCGCGAGCCTCGAGAATCTCTGCGAGCGTCGGACGCATGCCCCCAAAGTGCTGATACATAGCGTCGACGCCAAGTATTGCCGGTGACGTTCCGGTGGTCACCGCCATGTGCGACGGAAGCGTCCACGGGGCAGGTGCATAGGCAGCCCGGAAGCTTGCGCCGCGAGCGGCAAGCCGTTGTAGGCTTGGCATGGTTGCTGCCGTGTCGGCGCGCAGCGTGTCCATGAAAATCAGAACTACATTCGGCCTGCTCGCATCCGCCCTTGTTACCGGGACTTGGACGGGCTGCCGCGGTGCCGATGCCAGCAGCACCGTGCCGACGGCCACTGCCGCCGCGACAGCAGCGATCCGGTGCCCTTTCCCCGCGAGCCTGACCCTGCGAACGATGGCTCGCAGCAAGAACGCGAATCCCACCCACGACACTAACAACGCCGTCCCGACTACCGCACTCGGAACACTCCACCTGAGAGGACGGATGATCCGCACACCGATCAGGAACGTGGGGAGCGAGGCGACAAGCCAAGGGCTCGCAGCCGGCCAGCGCACGCGGGTCAGCAGCGTCGCGGCAGCGACAGGTGTTGCGACGGCCAGCCAGACGAGCATCGACCACGGCACGAGACTGAGAGGAACAAAGTCGATTCCCATGCGCGCGGCAAACAGGTCCGAATAAACCGCCAGCGCATCGCCGGCCGCACAGAGCGCAGCGACCGCGATGACGAGGGCGAGGGAAAGGTACAAGCTCGGGATTCGAAAACCGTCGGAAGTTGAATCAGCACGTTCGGGCATTTTAGGTTAAGAATCAGACAGCGGTGAGGCTTCGGGCGTTTACGGTAGCTCTGGTCCGAACCGCTTTATTTTGACATCTTTGGCCAGGGTGTAGGGCGGCAGCTCGGCGGATAGCCAAGCCGTGAACATTCAGGGGAGGCTAACCCCCTATCACTGAATCGTTTAAACGCGACTCTCGCAGCTCTTATTCACGCTGATGGCCTTTGACTTGTGTGGGAAATCCCCGAGAAGACGGCCTGCTCGACAGCGCCGGTTTGGCAGCCTTGGATTGTTCGAGCATCGAGGCGGATGCGCTGGGTCATGAACCCAGCCCGCTCTCGCACGTGCGCTAGAATCCGGCCGGGCATCGTGGCCATCTCAACAGCAGGCGGTCCGCGTCGTTCGCTACCGAAATGAAGATCATACCCAGGCCGGCGGTCACGATCATCACACCCGTATACAACGGTGCGGCATACCTCGAACAAGCGATCGAGAGCGCGCGGAGACAGACGTATGAAGACTGGGAGCTTCTGGTGATCAACGATGGCTCCACCGACGCCACCGGTGAGATTGCCGAGCGGTGCGCCAGGCGTGACTCACGCATTCGTTACTTCGCGAATGAGGCCAATCTCGGCATCTCGAGAACCCGCAACCGCGGGCTGGCTGTCGCCGAAGGCACACTGGTCGCCATGCTCGACAGCGACGACCTATGGCTGGCGAGCAACAAGCTCGAGGCCCAGGTGCGTGCGTTCGAACGAGCCGGCGGAGGCGAAGAGCCGCTCGGTGTCCTTGGCACCTGGATGATCAGAATCGATGAGCGCGGCTTGGAGCGCCAAGGCCGGGCCAGCCGCGTCTCATTCCCAGAGACCGACAGCGACATCCGGCGCTCGCTCCTGTACAGGGACCACATTGCACACTCGAGCGTTCTCTTCCTGAAACAGGCGGCCATTGAAGCAGGCGGTTATGATGAACGGCTCGCCATCGCGGAGGACCACGATCTCTGGCTGAAGATCGCGAGGAACTATGCTCTGCGGACCTTA
The DNA here is from genome assembly GCA_035632455.1 of Thermoanaerobaculia bacterium. Lineage (GTDB taxonomy): Bacteria > Acidobacteriota > Thermoanaerobaculia > Gp7-AA8 > Gp7-AA8 > DASQGS01. Next base: position 6,614 of record DASQGS010000104.1, read on the forward strand.
CCCATCTATGCGCTCGGATATCGCTCACATAGTCGCAACATTACAAGGACGCGTGCTCTTAAGGGTGCGCTCGAAGAGTTGAAGGTGATCAGCAGACATCGTCGCGAGTATCGTGGATTTGCGTTCGGATTCTCCAGAGCCCTGGTGCGGCTGGCATGGGTGACCCTCCGAACATCGCCAAGAGTGGTCGGCATCACCGGCAGATGAGTACCGGCCGTTACTCCGTTGTCCTCGGCTAGCATTGGGCTCAACGATCCGGGAACATGCGTCCGGGCAAGCCCGCGCCGCAAAACGTTCCCTCGCCGGCGATACGCCAGCTCATTTCGTAGACCAGACGGCGAGCCGCGCGAGGTCCACGCTCCCGGCCTAAGGCCAGAGTTCCGAGACCCACCAGCAGCGACCGCAGCGCAATGAGCAGCGGTGTCCGACGATGGCGCCGTACAGCCTCGGCGAACGCTTCATCGGCTTTCCCCCTGCCGGGAGCCGCGCGCTGCCCCGCTGCTTCAACGGCGAATTCAACGAGCTTTTCCAGCCGCCGCTCGTACGTGTGCTCCAGCTTCGTTCGAGCGTGGCCGGCGCGCGCGATCCGATCGCGCTCCTCCGGATGTCCGAGGTAGTAGACGATCTTCTCAACGAGCTCATCGGAGTTGCGGAAGATCTCGATCTCTTTTCCGGGAACATAGAAACGTTCCAGGTCGCGGGCCGGATCGGTCAGCAGGAATCCTCCGGCTCCCGGAACCTCGAATGTTCGAGCCTTGATCTGGTTCTCACCATACGAGGTGGCGAAGTTAAGGCTGATGATCGATGAGCGGATGATCTCCGGGATCGCTTCTGCGGCGACTGCACCGGCCGGCCAGCCGTGCCCGAAACATTCGACGGCAAATCCGCGAGCCCGCAGCGCAGACACGCGCCTGCGCCGATCACTCGTCGCCGTGCCGACGAACGAGAGACTGTAGTTGCATTCGTTCGCCGGAAGTGGCTCGGACAGCGATGCGGAGGGAGCCGCCCATTGCGTCAGCATGACGTGGGTCATTCCGTCCCTGCGGTATTGTGGAAGTACGTGGCTGTAGGTCGTCGCAATGGCGTCAACGTGTCTCGCGAAGTAGCGCGATGATTGCTTGTACTTCCACGAGTCATCCGTCGTCCAGCACATAACGGCCGCGCCGCCGGCGCGAATGCTGTCGAGAGTCTCCAGCCAGACTTCGTAGAGATACGGCACAAAGAGAACGATGTCCGGGCGAACCTCGTCCGCTGTTCGACGCAGCGCAACGTTCAGCTCCTCCAGTGAGACGAATGGGCGCGTGTCCCAGGAGTCGAAAAAATCCACACGATGGCCGAGGCGCTCGAGCGCCGGGACAAAAGCGACGTACTCCGTGCTGTGGCCTCGCGACGGGTCACCGTACTGATTTCTTCCGAAAACGCAGAGCACGCGCATTCTATGGTTCCATCAGACGATGGGTGGTTCGGTAAGAAGGGCACGATCCACATCTGTCAGTCCGCGGCCGCCCAGCCGGCGGTAGTGCGCTCGGAAGAGGCGTGCCGCAGTCTCCCATGTGAATTGCGCCACGCGCTCCGTGCCGGCCGCCACGAGGCGCGCTCGAAGGTCGTCGTCGCTCCAGAGACGCCAGACCGCGCCGGCGATCGCTTGCGGATCGTCGGGATTGAAGACCAGCGCAGCATCACCCGCCACTGCCGGCAGCGCAGTGACGTTCGAGCATGCCACCGGGCGGCCGGCGAGCATCGCCTCCAATAGCGGAAGGCCGCCCCCTTCGAACCTGGTGGGGAAGACAACGGCCTTTGACAACGCGTAGAGAGCGGTCACGTCGTTTCGCGGAACGTGGCCCAGAAACCGGATCTGACCGCCGACGCCGAGCTCTGCGGCTCGCCGTATGACCTTCGCCTTGTGGGGCCAGTCTCTCCCGGTAAAGACCGCCGGAATTGTGACTCCTTGCGCGCGGCGGAGAATCGCCAGTGCCTCGATCAGACCGAGATGGTTCTTGTGCGGCCAAGTCACAGCCGGATAGAAGATGAAATCGCCCGGCAGTTCATAGAGGGTGCGAACGCGGTCCTGCTCAACTTGCGATGCCTTTCCCTCGCCAGCGAGCAAGGGCGCCACTGGAACGACCGCGATCCTGTCTGCCGGCACGGCGAGGTTCGCGGCAATGTCGTTCTTGGTCCAACTGTTCGCCACGGCCACGAGGCGGGCCTGCCGGCAAAGCCTCGTGTGCATCTCGCGACGCGACGCGCGTTCGTAGGCCGTGAAAAGCTCGGGGAGGTGCATGTACTGCAAATCCCATGGATGGTAAATACTCGGCACGTTGGTCAAAAAGGCCGGCTGGAAGGGAAAGTGGACCACATCGATGCCGGCGCGCTCGATCGTCCCCATGGTGCTGGGAACGCGGTACCGCCACAGCCATCGCCGCGCCGCGTGGAAGGCAAGTCTCATCGGAGGGATGGCTGCGCCGATTCGCTCGCGAAACGACAAGTCGCGCGGCCTTCCTGGCTCATACAACGGTTTCGCGCGGCCGCCGAACATGGGCGCAATCCAATCGTCGCATCCCTCGTAAGCGAGGTAATAGTACTGTTCATCCCCGTCCTGAAGCGACGCCAGTCCGCTGGCGATGCCACAGGCGACCTGCTCGACGCCGCCGACTCGGCCGCTCTCGATTCGAGCGTCAATACAGATGCGCAGGGTCATGAACGGCAGCGGCCCTGCCGGCCATCTCCGCGGCGGTCGCCGTCGAGGACGTCTCGGAATGCCAACGATGGGCTCATGGCGGAACGTGCGGCGGTTGTGCGCATCGGCACGGAGCTCCTCCTGTGATCGACGCCTGAGATCGGTCGGCGTGGATGCCGAAGGAATAGCAGAAACGATTCGCCGATACAAATTTCGCGGTAGGGTCCGTTCGCAACCGCTCCCGCTCCGAAGCCGCCACAGCTTGATACACCCGTTCGAACGTGGTCTGATGATTTCGACCACGTGGGACTGATCTCTTTTGCATACGAGCGCCTGCTTCGCGCCTCCACCCGCGCCAGGGGACGGTGGGGGTCCGCGTTCCGCGCAGGGCTCGGGCTCGCGGTCAGCGCCGCGAGCGCGATCCGCGACATTCCGATCGTCGCTGAGGTTCGAGGCCACAAGCTCAGAATGCCGCTGTCTCACAAGCTTCCGTGGTACGTGGCAGTGAACCCCTTTTATGACGAGCTTATGACCCGCCTCAGCCGGTATCTCCGCGATCGCGATGGACGCGTCACCCTCATCGACGTCGGCGCAAACATCGGCGACACGATCACTGCCTGCGCGGAGCATCCGGCGGACCGCTTTCTCGCCATCGAGCCCAACCCTCACTTTGGCTCGTACCTCCGCCAAAACTGCGGCCATCTGCCGAATTTCCGCGCGCTCGACGTCTGCTGCTCGTCTGCCGATGGTGAATCGGAGTTCGAGATCGATGAGCAAGACGGCACAGCGAAAATCCGAGAGCGGCCCGGCGGCAGGCCGATGGTCCGGAAGACGCTCGACTCAATCCTGGAGCTGGATCGCGATTACGCGGACTTCAACTTTCTGAAGGTGGACACCGACGGCCACGATTTCGACGTTCTGCGCGGTGCATCTCATTCGATTGCACGCAACCACGCGGCGGCGGTGCTGTTCGAGTGCGACTCCTTCGGAAGCGTCACGTACGTCGACGACTTGCTCGCCGCGGTCACGATATTCCTGAGCGCCGGATACAAGCGAGCGATCTTCTACGACAACTTCGGCTACCTGTTCGCAGCCGTCAGCCTCGACGACCTCGATGCGCTCAAGCACATGTTGCTGTACCAATTGACGAGCCGCTTCTATTACTTCGACGTGCTTGTGATCCCCGAGAACGACTTTGATGCGTTCCTCGAACAGGAGGAGCGTTACTTCGCGGAGTCCGCCACGACCGAGGCGGCGCGCCAGGCGGCGCGGGTCGCCCTCGCTATGGGACCGAACGGCGGGGACGTGTCGAAAGGGCGTTGAGCGATCGCCATCGGCCGTCTATGATGGTCTGGTCCATCATGGCTCGCTTGCGACACGCGCTCGCGCTGGCTGTACTCGCCATTCCATCGCTCGCCGTCGCTGGAGCGCCGCAGATCCGCCTGACCGCGCCCCTCGCCGGAAGCGTGCTTCGCGGGGGAGAGACCGCCGTCGTGGCGTGGGAGGCGGGCGCTCTTCCGGCCTCGGCCGAGGAGTGGGAAGCATTTCTCTCCATTGACGGCGGATGCCACTACGCCATTCGCATCACGCCGCACCTAGACGCGGACATCCGGCGCGCCACGTGGACGGTGCCGAACGTCGCGGCGCGCGACGTGCGCATGCTGCTCCGCTTCGGCGACGAGCGTGACGAGAGCGAAGTTGAGATCCCGGTCGCGTTCTCCATCGAAGGGCGCTTCGACGGCACGCCGCTGTGGCCGGCCGGAACTTCATCCGAGGAGATCGGAGAAGAGGCCAGGCCCGGCGACGGCGGAGTGGTTGCCTGGGTCGCCGGCGATCGCAAGGGCGCCAACTCCGAGCTCGTCGCCGCGCGCGGCCTCGGAACGATGGGCGCGACCGTCGCCGGTTCGCGGATCGAGGATCGATCCGACGCCGCAACGCACCAGCGCGCTCCTCTCGTCACGCCACCAGGCTCAGCGCAGGTGGGCCAACACCTCGACCCGCCGGCTCAGCTCCAATATGCATCCGAGCCGGCTCAGGTCGGCATCCTCCTTCTCGCGCGGCGCCTGAACATATAGGAGCGATTCGTTCCCGCCATCGTTCCGACGACCGCCGGTCATTCCTTTTGGGAGCCTGCGCGGTCGCAACGTCGCCACGAGCGATTCTGGCGCTCGAGCCTTCGGCAACAGCGTCGGCACTCGCGACGCTCCTGCCTTGGGAAGGGAAAGGATTCCGCTTCATGAGAAAGCTCCTCCTGCTACTACTCCTCGTCGCCTCCAGCGTCGCCTCGGCACAGGCACAGCCGGCGCCGATTCCGCCGCAGCGCGAGACCATCGAGGTCACCGCCACGAAGGTCGCGGAAGACGTCCTGAATGTTCCGGCGTCGGTGACGGTCATCGACGGCGATGAGCTGCGCGCCCGCAACGCAAACGATTTGCAGTCGGCCCTCGCGCTGACCTCCGGCCTGTCGATCGCACCTGGCGGCGATGGTGGCCCTGCCGGCTCCGTGCCCGAGATCTGGGGCCTGCGCGAGTTCGACGCGTTTCTTCTAGTCGTCGACGGCGTGCCGTGGGGCGGGGCGTTCAATCCCGACCTGCCAGCGCTCGATCTCACCGGCGTCGACCGCATCGAGATCGTCCGCGGCTCCGCTCCGGTGATGTACGGCGCGACCTCGTTCGTCGGCGTGATCCACGTCATCCATCGTGCGCCCGGCGCGCCGGCGCTCGGGCAGGTCTCGGCCGGCTCCTACGGCAGCGCGTCGGTCGCTGCATCGATACCGATCTCGCAATCAGCGAAGTTGCAGCAGTCCATCACGGCGAACGCCGACCGCGCACGTTTCCGTGATGACCGGACGGGGTTCGACCGATTCCACGCTCTCTACCGCGCGTCGGATGCGGTGGCCGGCGGCACGTTCCGATTCGACGCCGACTTGACGGCGCTGCGCCAGGAACCCAGCAGCCCTCATCCCCGCGTCGGCGCGGCGCTCACGACTGACATCCCCATCGACACGAATCACAATCCCGGCGACGCGCATTTGGATCAGGACCGCATCCATCTCGTCGCCGGCTGGGACACGAAGGTGGCCGGTTCGCCGTGGACGACGACCCTTGCCTTGTCGCATTCGACCTTCAACATCAAGCGTGGATTCATCGATAGCGATCTCGTCGACACGCCGCCGAATGCGTTCGGGTTCTTCCAGGACCGCACCATTACCGACGTGTACTTCGACACGCATATCGTCCGGATGCTTTCGCCGTCGTTGCGCCTCGTGGCCGGATTCGATCACCTGTTCGGCAATGCGCACGCGGAGAGCACCACGTTCCATTACTTCGCCCCGCTTCGCGGCGGCGGAAAGGCTGAGCTCCTCTCCGACGCCGACCCCTTCGAGTCGTTCGATGCCCGCGACCGGCGCGACTTCTCCGGCCTCTACGCGAGCTCGCAATGGACGGCAACGCCGCAGCTCCGCTTCGACGCCGGCGCGCGGCTCAACCGTACCTCGGAACGTCGCCAGACCAACGGCCCCGATGGCCCTCAGGAGGAGTCGCGCTCGTTCACCCGCATCTCGGGCAGCGCCGGCGTCGACTACTCGCTATTGCCGCACAACCGCGATGCGTTCGTTCTGTTCGCCGACTACCGCAACACCTTCAAGCCCGCGGCAATCGACTTCGGCCCCGAGGCCGAGGTCGACATTCTCGATCCCGAGACCGCCTCGAGCTACGAGGCCGGCGCCAAGGGCCGTTCCGCCGATGGCCGGTTGAGGTGGACAGCCTCGCTGTTCCAGATGGACTTCCGAAATCTGGTCATCGCCGCCACCGTGGATGGCACGCCCATCCTCGAGAATGCCGGGAAGGAGCGCTTCAAGGGATTCGAAGCGGAGGCCGAGTACGAGTGGGCACCATCGCTCAAAACACAATTCGGCTACAGCTACCACGACGCGCGCTTCGTGGACTTCGTCAAGGAGTTCGATCCAGGCGTGCCGACACAATTGGCGGGCAAGCGCCTGGAAATGTCGCCCTTCCACCTCGCCAGCGCCGGCCTCCTGTTCTCGCCGAAACGCGGACTCAATGCCCATGTGTCGGTGAGCTACACCGGCTCCCGCTGGCTGAATCAGCGAAACACGGCCCTGGCCAATGCCTACACGACCTGGTCCGCCGGCGCCGGTTACCGCATGGGCCACGGCGAGCTGCGCCTCGACGGGCATAATCTCAGCAACGTCCGTCCGCCGGTTTCGGAGAGCGAGCTTGGGGATTCCCAGTACTATCTTTTGCCGGCCAGGACATTCGACGTGTCCTACCGATACCATTTCTGAGGCGCCGCTTCGGCGGCCTATTGCAGTGAGGGCAGTCGCCTCCTCTCCGCGATAGGCGGAGAGGAGGCAGGCTCGCCGCTCTTATGTCCAAAGCCACAGATGACACGAGGTTTGTCGCACCATGCGCGTAGACTCTCGCATGCGCAAGTACATCGCACCCGTGCTACGCCTTCTCGTCATCGCCGTCGTCATCCTGATCCTGTTCGCGCAGGTCTTGCGGCGGACCGGGATGTTCTTCCCGGAGCGGTATCCGCTCGGCTCCTGGGATGGGGTGGGATTGTTGCCGAAGCCGGAGGATGTCTGGTTCACGGCGACGGACGGCGTGCGGCTGCACGCGTGGCTCTTCCGCGCACCGGATCCGCATGCGCCGCTGCTGATCTGGTGCCATGGCAATGCCGGAAATCTGACTGGGCGCGCGCCATACGGAGCCAGCTTCGCGCGGCGTGGGATCTCGGCGCTGCTGTTCGACTATCGCGGATACGGCCGCAGCGGCGGGAGGGCGAGCGAGTCGGGCCTCTACCTCGACGTCCTCGCAGCCTACGACTTCGCCGTCAAGCAGCTCGGCGCCAAGCCTCAATCGATCGTCATGTACGGCGAGTCGCTCGGCGGTCCCTACGCGGCGTTCGCAGCGAAGGAGCGGGGCGCTCGCTGCGTAGTGATCGAGAGCTCCTTCGGCTCGCTCAAGGATCTCGGCAACGCGCTCTACTTCCCTCTTCCGATTGGCTGGCTCGCTCCGTTCGCGCAGCGAACCAGGGTCTGGCTGAATGAGGCCCGCGTCCCTGTGCTGGTGATGCACGGCCGCCGCGATCAGGTCATCCCGTTCGCAATCGGGATGAAGTTATACGAAGGCCTCACGGCACCAAAGCAGCTCTTCGTGTCGGAGACGGCGGGGCATTGCGAGATCCCGGCTATTGAAGGGGACAGATATTACGAGACCGTGTGCCGGTTCGTTGCGGGAATTGAAAATTGAGAAATTGAAAATTGAAAAAATGGTCGGCCTTCTTTCAATTTTCAATTTTCAATTTTCAATTCTCAATTCCTCAGCCGCCGCTGAGGCGAGAAAAAGGCACAGCACCGTGGCTCCGAGAACGCGCTCGGCCGAAGTGCGGATCCAGAAGGCGGGATCCGCGGAATGGAGATAGAAGTAGATCGTCGCCGCGAACGTGCCGAGGCTGACGGCGAGCGGAAACGCTGCCCGGCGCCAGTTGGAGATGAAGAGAATCAGCAGCAGCGCGACCGCCCACGGCAGCCACCAGACCCGGTAGCTCGACGACCAGGCGACTTGGCGCAGCACCGGCGCGAGCTGATCGGAGTGGAGCGGCTCGCCCGACCTGGCGTAGGAGTCGAGCAGCCGATAATGAGCCGCATACGTCAGCCATGAGCCGAGCAGGATCGCCGGGGCAATGGCCAGCGCCGCAGCCGCCTTCGGCCTGCGCGTCGTAACCGCATACGCGGCGATGATGATCGCAGCGAGTGCGGTGCCTTCGACTTTGGTGAACGCCGCGCCGCAGAGAGCGATGACGGCGATGGCGCGCCCGCCGTTGGATTCGTCAAAGACTAGCGCGCTGACGCCGATCACCGTGAAGAGCCAGATCAACGGGTCAGCGCCGCCGGCCGCAGATGAGCCGACCGCGATCATGGCCATCAGCGCAGCCAAGGCCAGCGCATACCTGCCGGCGGCGGCCTCTCCGATCTTCGGCGCTGCCAGACCGCGAAACGATGCGACGCCCGCCAGCAGCGAGAGCGGAGTAAGCAGCAGCGTTCCCCACCACGACATCCGCTGCGCAAGCGTGGCCGCGTAGGCGTAGACCGCGGGCAGCAGCGGAGGATAGTCGGGATGCATGAGGTAGTAGTTGGGATTGGCGAGAAACGCCGGATCGATTCCGCGGACAGCCTGAAAGTGCGCCGCCTTCGGTCCCCAGAAGAAGAGAAGGTCCGCGCACGTGAGGCGCGCGGTGAAGACGCCGTACGCAAGGACTAGCGCGATGACGAGGATTCCGGCATCGGTCAACCGGGGCCGCCACTTCCCGGCGCGACGACTAATTGCAGGCCAGGCAGCGAGGGTTGCGAGGGCCAGCAAGATCACGAAGAGCGATCGCGACCACGCGAGATGAACGACCGAGGCGAGGAACATTGCGGCCGAGATCGTCACCATACCGCTGCTGAATGCGATGCTGAGGCGTGCCGGCGTGTCGAGGCGTTGCACGGAGTCGATCCGCCACGTCCAGAGGCCGAAGCCGCAGATCGTCAGCAGTCCCAGAATGAAAACAAGATCGCTCATCGCCGCCGGTAGAGCGCTCCTTCGGGATATCGCGCGACCTCGGCGTAGCAGGGATTCGTGAACGGCTCCGCGATCGCGACCACGTACTCGGCCACCTCGGGGCAGGGCGTCACCCGCCGCGCCGAGGAGGAGTCGAGCACCGACTGGCGCGCAAACCGCCCGGCCGCGGTCAGCAGCAGCCCGGTATCCGGCCACGGGTCGCCATCCTTGGGACGAAAGCACGTCACGGTGGCCCTCCGCGGGATCAGCGGCGCCACGCGATCCATCAGAACGAGCGCATCGCGAATCGCCACGCGGTCCGGCCCCGAATGATCCATCACGCTCGCGGGCCGCTCGACGTACAGGCCGCCGGTGACGTGATAGCGATAGACGACGCTCGCCACGAGGATGCTGGAAGCGGCGTAGATCGCACCAATCGCAGCGCGAGACCTCAAGGAAGACATCAGGCGCAAGTGTACGGCAAGGAGCGCCGGCATCCCTGCCGGCAAGTCGCGGGGCATCCTTGCCACGCAACCGAGAGCTCGGGAGACACATGGCTACGACCGCGTGCAACCGGCCGCGGGGCAAGGACGCCCCGCGGCTTGCGGGCAGGATGCCCGCGCTCCTTGTTACTTCGCGACCTCCGTTGCGTCGCCGGTCCTGTGGTCCTCGATCTGAAACCGGAGGAAATCGTGGATCGCTTCGACAGCGGCCGGGGTGGTCGTGGCAATCACGACGCGGCCACCGGCGGGGAGCTCCTCGTATTGATAGCGAATGGCGTCCTTCTGTCCTTTCATGACCTCGACGCCCGGCGGGACGCGGTCGTGGATGAACATCGGCAGATCGAAATCGCCGGCGGCGAAAGCTTGGGAGACGTGGCGCAGATGAGCGCGAATCATGTCCCTTGATTCGTGGTCGGCAGCGTCATTTGCAGTAACCTCGATGGCCCCTCCGGTTGCCAGGAGGCGGAAGTGATGCGTCGTCGTCGCGTGCGAGAAGCCCATGGCCTGGTCGCCGCGGGTGTCGACGCCGGCGGCGTGGTCCATGTGACCCATATCGTGCGACATGTGACCGCTGTCTTTCACGCCGGCGGATTCGTCGTGGCCCATCATCGGGCAGTCGTGATTCACCGATTGATTCATTGCGCCGTGCTCGTGACCCTTGGACTCGGACTGCGCGGACGCGGAAGCCTTCGCCTTCATAGGACACTCATGGTTTGCGGCGGTGCCCTTCTTGCCGGCGCAGCAGTCGTGTGCGCCGGCCGCGACTGCGGCGTGAGCGTCGGCGCTGCCTTGAGTTGCAGGTGGAGCATCGGAAGCAGCGAAGAGGGAAGCGGCGGCGAAGGAAATGGTGAACGCGAGTGCGGGCTTCAAGATCATCGTAGTCTCCTGTTGATCGGCTGATGGTGGGTCGCGCGCGCCTCGGCGCGTGCGAGGGAGTCCAGAAGGCCGGCCCTCATTCCCTCGGGGACGGCCTCCAGTTTGTGATCCCATTCGTCGATGAGGCGGCGCAGATCGTCGCGAGACGCGATCATAACCGCGATCCTCTCCTCGAGGTCTTGCAGCTTGCCTGCAGCCATCGTGCGCACCGTGCGGCACGGAGCGCGGCCGGCATCGCGCGCGGCGAGGATCGGCCCAAGCTCGTCGAGCGTGAACCCGATCTCGAGCGCTCCCCGGATAAGGCGGACGCGATCGACGGCCTCGGCTGGATAGCGGCGATAGGCGTTGGCGCCCCTCGGCGGGCGCGGCAGCACGCCCTTGTTCTCGTAATGGCGAAGGGTGTCGACGCTGACGCCGGTCAGTCGCGCCAGCTCGCCTGAGGAGAAACCGCCGCCAGTGTTCTTCACCATCGGCGGTATCGTAAACCCCCGAACCGGTTCGGTGGTCAACGGCGGTAGCAGATTGTTTACGGGATGCGCGACCTCCGGCCAGAGGGGATCGCGAGGAAAACGACTAGCGGGCG
>DASQGS010000105.1:0-2494 GCA_035632455.1 Thermoanaerobaculia bacterium
GCATGGCCCTATATCTAAAGGAAGCATTCGACGCTCCGGCTTGGCCGGCGACGCAATGGTCCGCGCGGCTGGACCCGCAGAAGCTCGTCCCGCTGCTCGAGCGAATGGGCGACAATCCCGGATTCCGCTTTGTCACGCCGAGGCTGGCGCGCTCGGTGAAGGACCTGCGCAACTGGACCGGTGCGCTCGCGAACGCGAAAGCGATCGAAGCGGCGGATTCCGACGACGGGCGGATCGAGGAGATCCGCGTCCGAATCGCTTCGAAATAGACTTCGGGGTGACGAGGTTACGGGTGGAATCCGGCTCCGGCCCATCATCTCGCGGCGAGCCACAAAGCCCACGAATCCAGGCAAATACGATATGGAACGCGCCTTCATTCACTTCGACGACATCGACAAGTACGGCCTTCAGCGGTACAGCCGGAGCTTCGACCTCGAGGCCGGCGAGATCGACCGGTATGAGGTCGAGAGCATCGGCGGCGCGAGGATCGAGGCGAAGGCCGACAAGGGCGAGCTCGCGGGTGAGTACGTGGTCGAAGGAGAGGTCGCCTGCACCGCGGACCTCCGTTGTGCGCGCTGCGTGGAGCCGTTTCCGTTTGCCATTACTTCGCCCTTTCACTTAAGATACCGCGCTCGTCAGGAAGCACCCGAGCAGACGGAGGAGGAAGTCGAGATCTCGGCCGGCGAGCTCGACGTCGATTTCTACTCGGAGCGTTCGCTTTCCCTGCGCGAGATGGCGATCGCTCAGATTCAGCTCTCGATTCCGATGAAGCCGCTGTGCGACGAGAGCTGCCTCGGTCTTTGTCCGCAGTGTGGTGCGAATCGCTCGCGCGAGGGTTGCTCGTGCCGCAGCGAGGCGACGGACGAGCGTTGGGGTGCCCTCGGGGGAATCCGCGAGCTATTAACGAAGAAGGATCAATGACCAAGCCATCGGTGGCAGTGGCGGGCGATCGGAAGGGTTTCTGATCGCCGGCCACCGATCACCGATCGCACAAAACGCAGGAGTCAAACCATGCCAAATCCCAAGAGACGCCATTCCAAAGCCCGGACGCACTCGCGCCGGGCCCACGATTTCCTCGATTCGAAATCGCTGTCGACGTGCCCGCAGTGTCATGAGGCGAAGCTTCCGCATCGCGTCTGTCCGAAGTGCGGCTTCTACAAGGGACGCGAAGTCATCGCTGTGAAAGACGTCTAGCACCTTGTGGCAGCGATGACGGACGGAGGATCTCGGGAGCCGCTCACCCGCATTGCCCTCGATGCGATGGGGGGAGATCATGCACCGCACGAGGTCGTGAAGGGTGCGTTGCTCGCCGCCGCGGAGTACCCGGTGGAGATCATCCTTGTTGGGCGCGAAGAGGCCGTGCGGAAGGAACTGGCGGCCCTCGGCTCGCGCGTCCCGCCGAGAATCACGATCGTCGATGCCCGCGAAGTCGTGGAGATGGATGACACGGCGTTGGCGCCGCTCCGAAGGAAGAAGAACTCCTCAGTCCGCATCTGCGCCAACCTCGTCAGCGATGGGCGCGCCGACGCGTTTGTCTCCGCGGGCAATACCGGCGCGACGTGGACCTCGGCCAAGGCGGTCATCGGGATGATCGAGGGTGTCAGCCGCCCAGCGCTGGCGCAAGTCCTCCCGCGCTACGACGGCGTGACCCTTCTGCTCGACGTCGGCGCGTCGGTGGACCCGAAGCCGAGCCACCTCCGCGAGTTCGCGGTCATGGGGCACTTCTACGCCCAGATGGTCCTCGGCGTCCGTCATCCGCGCATCGGACTCCTCTCGATCGGCGAGGAAGAGGGAAAGGGCAACGAGCTGACGCGCGAGACCTATCAGGTTCTGAAGGATACCGGCCTCAACTTCATCGGCAACGCCGAGGGGCGCGATATTTTCAATGGACGGGCGGACGTCGTGGTCACGGACGGATTCGTCGGCAACGTTGTGCTGAAGGCCTCGGAGGCGCTCGGCGAGATGGTGTGGCGCTCGCTGCGCTCAGAGTTCGGGAGCACGATCGTTCGCAAGTCGGTCGGCGCGCTCGCCTATCCTCTCTTGAAGGGGCTCAAGAAGAGAATGGATTGGGCCGAGTATGGCGGCGCGCCGCTGCTCGGCGTGAAGGGCGGCTGCATCGTCTGCCACGGCCGCTCGAACGGGAAGGCGATCAAGAACGCCATCCGCGTGGCTCGCGAGTTCGCCCTCAACCGGATCGACGAGAAGATCCGCGAGAGAGTCGGCGCTCTGCACGTCCGCGAGCACGAGGGGATCCTCGCGAATCGGTAAGGCTCAGGCTATCGCTTTCCAGTCGCTGCCAGACGGCTCTTCGCTTCCTGGTGATCGGGAGTGATCTTGAGGACGTCTTCGTAGCAGCTCTGGGCTCGGGAGACGAGGCCCTCGGTGCGGTAGAGATCGCCGAGAGAGATGAGAATGTCGGCGCTGTTGGGATCGATCGAGAGAGCCTTCTGAAAACTCTCCGAGGCTTGGCGCCGCCACTGCGGATTGCGCTCCT
>DASQGS010000106.1:0-2333 GCA_035632455.1 Thermoanaerobaculia bacterium
CGGCGGCGCGGTCCTGTTCTCCCGTGCGGATCCGGTAGACGTGATCGACGGCGATGACGAAGATCTTGCCGTCGCCCACTTCACCGGTGCGCGCGGCGTTCATGATCGCGTTCACTGTCGGCTCGACGAAGTGGTCGGAGACGCCGATCTCGAGCCGCACTTTTTCGGTGAGCTCCATCTTGACGGTCGTACCGCGGTACGTTTCCACGCGCTCCGTCTCGCCGCCGTGCCCCTGTACGCGGCTGATCGTCAGGCCGGCAACGTTGGCGTTGAAAAGCGATTCCAGGACGTCATTGAGCTTCTCGGGTCGGATGATGGCCGTGACGAGTTTCATATTCTTGTCCCGATATCCTGCAGTGAAGACGGCGCGTCAGGCATCGGCCTGAGATGTGGGCGTGGTCGCCGCAACGCTCGAAACATCTGCTCTCCGCTCGAGGAGCAGCAGCGCTCCTTCTCCCTGGCTGTACGCCTCTTCTCCGTGCTGCGAGAAATCGAGGCCGAGGCCTTCCTCGCGAGTGGTCGTGCGCAGCGACGTGACCAGCGCGATCACCTTCAGGATCACGAAAGTCGCGGCCGCGCTATACACGATCGTGGCGGCGATCGCCGCCGCCTGGATGCCGAGCTGCGACCAGTTGCCGGCGATTGCGCCGTCGGCTCCGGCCGGGTTCCACCTCTTGAGAGCGAGAACGCCGGTCATCAGGGCGCCGACGATCCCGCCGACGCCGTGTGCCGCCACGACGTCGAGCGAGTCGTCGAGCCGCGTGGTGGCGCGATACAGCAGCGCGAAATACGACGGGAATGCGGCCACGATGCCGAGAACGATGGCCCCGCGTGGGCTGATGAACCCCGCCGCCGGGGTCACTGCCACCAGGCCGACCACGATTCCGGTGGCCGCCCCGATCGCCGTGGCCTTGGCGTTGCGGGTCAGGTCGAGCAGCGTCCAGACCACGAGGGTCGCCGCCGGCGCCAGCATCGTGTTGACGAACGCCAGCGCCGCCGTCTGGTTCGCAGCCAGCGCGCTTCCGGCGTTGAAGCCGAACCATCCCAGCCACAGCAACCCCGCGCCTAACAGCGTGAACGGCACGTTCTGCGGAAGGATGGCCTGTCTCGCGTAGTCCTTCCTCGATCCGACCACGATCGAACAGACCAGCGCCGCTGCGGCGGCGTTGATGTGCACCACCGTCCCGCCGGCGAAGTCGAGCGCGCCCAGCTTCGACAGCCAGCCGCCGCCCCACACCCAGTGCGCGATCGGTGCGTAGACGACGAGCGACCAGATGGTGATGAACGCGATGTAGGGGCCGAAGCGCATCCGCTCCACGATCGCGCCGGAGATCAGCGCCGCTGTGATGATCGCGAACGTTCCCTGGTACGCGAAGAAGAGGACGTGGGGAATCGTCCCGCTGGCCTTCAGGCCGACATGGCGCAGCAGGAGGTAGTCACCTCCGCCGCACCACGCTGAGGCATGGCCGAAGGCCACCGAATACCCCGCGACGGCCCAGGCCAGCCCGACGAAGCCGAGCGCCGAGAAGCTCATCATCAGTGTGTTCAGGGCGTTTTTCGAGCGGACCATCCCGCCGTAGAAGAAACCGAGGGCGGGGGTCATCATCAGGACGAGGGCGGTGGAAACGAGAAGCCAGGCAGTGTCGGAGCCGTTGACGGCCACGGTTGGGACCCTCCGTGGTTTTTATAATTTTACCACGGTTTAGCGCATGATAATTAGTTACCAGAATTGTCTACGCGAAAAGTGAGGGGCATCGGAATCAGATTCGCTTTCCGTTTCTGGCTTAGGCCCGAACGCCGTCGCGTCACTCAAACGAATGACTGAACAAAGGCGAACGTTCGGTCCTCTTCCATGCCCGCAGCCGGGCGGAACCGCTGTATTTCGCTGGATTTGCGCGATCCTCGATCAAAACGCCGTAATTCGCGTCTACCGAAATTGACGCTATCGCTCATGGGGCAATAACCTACGGCTCGGCCCGCTATGAACCGCGAGGAAAAATCCGAGCGCAGTCGCAGAATGCTCCTCGATGCAGCCCTCCGGCTTTTCTCCAAACAGGGCTACCGGACGACCACCGTCCGCGACATCGCCGAGGCGGCCGGCGTCTCCACCGGCAACCTCTATCACCACTTCGAAGACAAGGAAGCGATCTTCCGGACCCTCCTCGATGAGTACCGCGAGATCACGATGAGCAACCGCTTCCCGCTGATGCGCGCCCTCAACTCCGGCGTCTTTCCGCACAACCTCGAGGAGCTCGGCTACGCCGCGCGCGACAGCGTTCGCCTGTTCCGCGGGTACATGGTCCTTCACTACGTCGACGCGATCGAGTTCGAAG
>DASQGS010000107.1:0-8791 GCA_035632455.1 Thermoanaerobaculia bacterium
GTAACCCCCCGGGAGGCGGATGCGGTTGATATCGCCGTTCGTGCCCGCGGTCGGCTCGCCGACGATCTCGCCGAGCTTGTAGGCCTCGACGATTCCCATGATGGACTCGGCGTAGCTGATCGCGCTGCCATCCGTGAGGAATGCGATCTTCCCGCCGAAACGCGGCGTTGACGGTGGGAGGTCCCAGCGCTCATGCTCCCCTTCGTAAGTTCGCGGCGCTCGTCCGTCCGGCATCGTGATCACCGGAACGCGCCATTGCGCGGAGAGCAGGTGCTTGTCCGACAGATGGGTCAGAAAATCGGGGCGTACGTTCGGATATCCCCGCAGGTCGAACACGATTCCCTTCGCCTCGGCGAGTGCCGGAACCGCGTGCTGCAATTCGTCGTCGGTGACCCGGGTCAGATCGACGTACTGGATGCCGGGCCGGATCTCTTCGACCGCCCTCGGCCGCTTCTCCCGCACCGCCGTCTGGAAGGTCTCGGTGCGTGGCAGAGTCACGCTCTTCACGTCGCCCGCGGGATCCTTGAGATCGAGCGTGATCTCGCTGTCCTTGGGACCGTGGCACAGCTCGATGAGGGCGATGTGCCGCCGCCATTGCGGAGTGGCCGCGGAGACGAGCGACTCCATCGACGCGACGACGTCAGAGGCCGGTTTGCCGTCGATTTTGACGACAACCTCGCCCGGAAGCACGCCCGCGTCAGCGAGCGGCGTTGCAACGGCCGTGACCACGATCTGTCCTTCGACCCACGTCAGCACCAACGGTAACGAATAGCTGCCCGTGCCGCCTGGCATCTCGATGTGAGCGTGGCCGTCTTGCAGCGCGGCGGTCATGCGCCGCAGCGTGATCGCAAAGGCCGCGTCGTCGGGATCGGTGGCCGCGGAAGTGAGGGCTTTTCGCAGCTCGCCGGGCCAGTCGGCCTTGACGGCATCGAAGTAGGGATAGAAGTGCTCGAAGACGTTCCACGCCAGAATGACGGCGGTGAGCCGCGTTGCCCTGTCGTTGCCGCTGTAGCGAACGGGCAACGGCTCTGGCGGTGGCGGTGTGTCGCGATGCGGCAGCGTTCCGCGCGCATCCTGGAACAGCGCGATTGGAATCAGGCTGGAGACGCCGCCGAGCTCCGCGGCGTAAGGATGGATGGGGCTGACCGGCTCCTTATCGAGGTCGAATCCAGCGGCGGGCCGGACCATGCGGACGCTCTTGTAGACGGGTGTGGCGCCATCCTGTCCGAAGCCGTGGTGGACCCACGAGACGATCTGCAGACCGGCGAGATCCTTCGGTACCGCGACGGGCGGCGCCCGCTCGCCCCTCGTGAGCACGCGCGCCGTCGGCGCGACGAGCGCGAACGCATCGCGCAGCAAGCGGGCGAGATCGTCATCGTTGCGCGCCGGCTCGACCCAGCCGATGGCCTCGACGGTGAAGCGATTCCAGTCCATCTTCGCGGCCTCGTCGCTCGGATGGAAGTGGCGGACGTAGCCGATCATCCGCGCCAGCGCCACGAGGTTCTCGAGCCCGCGCGGTGTGAGAGCGCGCGGCGGCGCGGCGCGCACGAGAGGCTTGCCGAGGTCGGCGAGCGAGACATCGTCGAGCCACGCCTTCCCCTCGCCGATGAGCATCATCCCGAAGTTGATGCGCTCGGCATCCTCGTCGATGTCGGCGACGATCTCGTAGACCCGCCAATCCTTCTCCGTGATCGGCCGCCCCTGCATGTTGTCGAAGAATCCGATTCGATGCTCGGGCCGGTCGACCCGCAGCCAGAGTCCCGCGTAGCCGCCGTCTTGCGGAATGTCGGTGCGCACCGCGGCCCGATAGCGAAGGCGCTTGCCGCGATAGGGCGTCGCGTCGAGCACCTGCATGACATTGCCGAACTCCCTCGGCGCGGGTGCGCGCTGGCTCTCGACAACGACGCAACGCTTGCCGGACTTCGCGGCGTCGGTGGCAATCTTGACGGTGTATGCGCCATTCGCTGCCGGGGAGTGCCATCCCGGCGGCGGAGATCCGGGCGTCCCTTGCTCGAAGTCGAGATTCTGCGGAGCGGTAGGGGGGGGCGGAGGCAGCGCTGTTTGCGCATGGAGCGTAGGCAGAGCGAGGAGCAGCGCAGCGGCTGCGGCAAGGAAGCGCGAACGAAGATGCATGAACGGGATTGTAGCGGAGGGGCGCATTACCGATGTTCGCTCTCGTCTCCGTTGGCGTTGGCGTTGGCGTCGCCGTCGCCGGACTCTGACTTCCGCGATATCACCAAGAGTCAAAGTCAAAAGCCGGCGAGGCCGACGCCGACGGCAACGTCAACGTCAACGGCAGCTTCAACGGATCTTCTGAGATCGGCGTTCGCGACCTAGCCTTGCGCCTCGGCCTGTTTCTTTCTCAACCGCTCGATCTGGATCGACAGGAACTCGACGAGCGAATGTTCCTGATCCGGCGGGACGGCGTTGAACTTGATGGCCGAGCGGAAGACATACTCCGGCCCCTTGTCTCCACGGCGGACCTGGACGACCGAGCGGAGTACGTGGCAGGGAACGTAGATCCCGCCGTAGCTCGGGAAGATCAGGGTGCAGGGCGTTCCCGGCCGGACCGGCGATCGATGGATCACGGCGGCACCCTGGAGGCTGAGATCGATCAGCTCGCCGTTGATGTCCGAGAGCTGAACCGGAATCGAAGCGGTGGGATAACGCTCCGAGCTGCGCCGTTCTTTTCCTGCCATCGAAGTCGATCTTTTCCTGGTGCTCAACGCGAGTTCCTGATCGAGCGGTTCGGATTATAACGAGCTTCGCGCCTGGCACGGTGCTTAACCATCGGCGGCCAATGGCACCGGCAGCAAGCCCGCCAGGATCATAAATCACGAACGCGATTTGGGAGACTTCCAAAGTCTTCCAAGCCAAGCCTAACCGGGTCGCGCGAAGATGCGACCGGTGACTCCCGAGAAGCGCGTTACTCCGGACAAGACCGAACGTCGCCGCGGGCGGCTGATCGGCGGCGGTTCGCGGGGCCGGGAATCGACAGCGCCCCCTGCACTCCTTGCGGATTGGTGATCGACTCGCGCACGGGGTCGCGGCGTGAGAAGAAATCGCTCGCGGCGATGGCGACGGCCACGGTTGGATCCATCGACGGCGGATCGCCTGGGACCATGTTGAAGTACCTCGTCGAGTGGAACACGGTGATGCCGGAATTTGGCAGCTTGAACGAGACCACTTCGCCGTAGGCGTTCGGCTTCCCGCCGGTTGATTCTCCGACGACCTTGCAGCCGGTGTTGCTCAGATCGAGCGCATTGAGCAAACCCGAGGAGAAGGTCTCGCGCCCGATGATCACCCAGGTCCGTCCGCGCAATTGTGTGCGCTGGCGGATCCCGTCGATCAATGGCTGGGCGACGGAGCTGTTTCCGCCGGAGTTGTTGCGAACGTCGACCACGAAATTCGTCACCAGGTTATGGTCGGCGATCGCTAGGATCTCTTTTGCAAATGTCGCGAACGGCCTGCCGAAGTCCTCCCGGCAGGCGTTGTACTTGACGTACATCAGGCCGCGGGCCGCATCCCAGGAGTACCATTGCCGTGGGCTCTGCACGTAAAGCGGCCACCCATCGGTCGACGCCGGAGGCGAGAAGATCGCGTTTGCGTCCTGCAGGCCGACCGGATGCAGCTCGAGATCGAAGCGCATACCGCCGTTCTCGAACGTGAACATGGCCCGGTCGCTGAGCAGTGTGATGCCGAGAGCCTCCAGCACCTCGGCGCGGGCGATTGCCACCGGTGCCCGCGCCAGCAGCCACGGCTCGTTCTCGTGTGAGATCACCGTCGCCATCCGCGCCAGCACTTCATCCATGCCGATGCCGTCGATGGCGACGAGCTTCGCGCCGCAGGCCGGCTTCGCCTCGGCCAGTGTTCTTGTGACGTAGAAGCCATCGCTGAAGAAGTCCACCCGCAACGGGTAGTAGGTGGTCGGCGAGATCCGCGTGTCCACCTCGGTGTGGGCATCGTCCATCGTGGCTACGGCCTGCTGCAAGCGAATCGCGATTCCGGCGTCCGTGAGCTGGGGCACGTCTTGCTTGAGGGCATCGAGCTGCTCTTGAAACGCCGCCAGGGTCGTGTGGGCGAACGGATTCGGGTGGCTCTTCGGCAGCTCGGTGGCGACATAGTCGATGTCGCTCCGCCACTGCTCCGGCGTGGCCCGCTGAGGCTGCGCGCGCAGAGTCGCGGCGGTAAGCCCGGCGGAGAGGAGAAGAATCAGAATTCGAAGGATCAACGTGTTGCCGGTCGTCTTGTTCAATTCCTGCCTCCTGCTGGAACGCGATTACGCACTCGCAGGTTAGAGGCGCCGCGCCGCCGAAATCCTTCGATGACTCGTTTGCCAGGGAATCGAGAGCCTGGACGATTCGCGGCTCCAGTCCTATCCTGCTGCAAACGATGAACTACCGATGCAGAGTCCTTCTCGTGCTGCTCGCAGCACTCGCAGTGGCTGCGACGCCAACCGGAATGGCACCGCTGCCGGCGCAATACCTCAAGGGCGGAACATTTTATTCGCCGGACGGCTGGTTCCAGATCGGGTTCCAGGCGGGGCGATGGGAGTGGTTCGAGATGCGGTCATTCGACGGCAAGGCCGATCCGCGATGGCCCGACGCCGTGAATCAGACCGTGGCCTGGTATGTGCGAGAGGCGAAGGGCGACAACACCTTCGTAGTCATGGAGAGGTACAGCCCGAACGCGCCGCCATTGGACGACGCCTTCATGCAAGGAATCGAATCCGATACCCGCAAAGGCGCAAGTCCCGGGGAGATCCTCTCCAACTTCTCGGTCGAGCGCATCGGTGTCCCAACCGAGGGCTCGGTCCGTTTTTCTTACAGAGTCGTGAAGAAATCGGGCGAAACGCTCTATCGCTTCGCGTACGTAACGGGCGGGGAGCATCGGGTTTGGCTGCAAACGCACGCCAAGACGGCGCAGGAGCCGCGGTCGTTCACGAGAGTGGTCGTTTCGATGAGATGGCTGAAGGAGCCGTGACTTGATCGGACGGATCGGACCGATCCGTCCGATCTGGTTTACTTGGGGGTTCTTGGCGCGGGATCCGTCGGACTCGCCGGCGCCGATGTCCCATACCAGGCGTGCTCGGGCCGTGCCAGGATCGAGTCGATCAAGGCGTTCACCTTGCCGGCCTGTTCCTTCTTTCCGCTCTCGGCGGCTTTTCTCGCGATCTCCCTCGCCTCGGGGATGAAGGACATGTAGAAACGGTCCGCCACTTCGTACATCCCGTGCCAGTGTGTGTAGTCGGGTGCCATCATCGACGCGCCGTGGCGCGCACGGCGTCCCTCGTGGTGCCAGAGGAAATACCAGTCCCACTCGATGCGCTCGTCGAACTGCTTCTTCGTCAACAGCCCCTGGCCATAGAGCTCGTTCATGATGGCCGTGCCGGGCTTGGCAAACTTCTCGTTGAAGAGCACGACGAAGTCATCGTATTGGTTGTAGAAAGAATTGACGTAGTTGCTCGTGTGGCAGTTGCCGCAGACGAGCTTCATGCGGTCGCGTTTCTGCTCTGCGGAATCGGCGATGAGCGCCTTGCGCTTGATGGGATCGCTCTCGGTGATGACCTTGTGATCGGCGTCGGTGTCCATGACGAGAGAGATCGGCGGCCGGTTCGTCCAGGAGATGCGCTCGCCCGGATCGTGCGTCACCCCAAGGCCGGAGGCGGTGGCGGACATATGACACGTCGCGCAAGTTGGTGCCTGCGAGTAATCCTTGCCGAGGACCCAGCTCTTGGCGTCGAGGTTCATCTTGTCGCGCAGATCGCGATAGGCGATCCCGTGTTTCGACTCGTCATAGATCTCCTTCTGCGGATGATCGGGGCCGAGGTGACACTTGCCGCAGTTCTCAGGCTGGCGGGCGCGGCGCGGCGAAAAGTCGTGACGGCTGTGGCATGCTGTGCACGATCCGCGCGAGCCGTCGAGATTCAGCCGGCCGATGCCGGTATTCGGCCACGTGGCCGGCATGTAGATCGGGCGTCCCTGGTCGTCGCGGGCGATGCGATCGACGGCGGCGGAGTTGGTCGGGTTTCCGTCGGCGCTGGGCTTCAGATCGTCGAATGTAATCGGAACGCCCTCCTTCGCGCGGAGTGCGACCTTCGCGCCGTGACACTGCTGGCAGCCGTCTTGCGCGCTGGCTAGCCCGTTGACGGTCGCGCCCGAATCCTTGCCCGGCGTTGGTGAATGCGGATTGAACGGAATGCGCGCACCCTCGACGATCTCGGCGAGGTAGTTGTCGAGAGATGCCAGGATGTTGCCGGCCTTCGCGTGGTGGCTGTTCTCAAACTCCAGATCCTGCTGTTTGTGGCAACGGGCGCAGTCGCGCGGCGTGATCACGACGGCGATGGTTTCACCGTAATGGTCGAAGGCATCAGCTCGGCCGTTGCCGGCCTGGTGGCAGTCGTAGCAGCCGATGCCCTTCTTGGCATGGCCGCTGTCTCTCCACTGGGCGACGATGCCCGGTGTGGAGGCGTCGTGGCAAGCGACACACGCTTCAGACTTTCCTAGATCCGGTGCTTTCGGCGCCGCTTTCTTGTGCGCCGGCTTCGTCGCGGCGCCGAGGGTCATGACGGCGAGGAAAATTATGGAGGGGATGGCGAGAGCGAATGTGCGGCGCGGGCTGTTCATGAGTAGCCCCTTCCTTCTTTATGTACTTTTATGGGCGATGCTGTCGCAAACTGCTGTGGGCTCGAACGATCCGCCTGGAGGTTGGGCGCCGTCTATGACGCAAGTCATAGGGAACCGGGTTCTTCGGCGCCTTCGACGAGCATGAATTGCAGTTTGGAACCCGCTCGGGCACTACCAATAACTGACCCAACCGGTGCTAAACTGCGTTTCAAAACAAAGACTGCCCAGCGGTTGGGTCGCCGCTCCGGACGCGAAAGGCTCTCGCGTGCGAAAGCGGCAGGAAACGAATTGTCTTCGTTCCCTGAGTCCGCGTTGACATTCGCACGAAAGGAGAGCTCATGCGAAGGCTGCGGAATCTCTGTCTCGGTGTCGTGATTATTTGCGGGGCTGCGCTACTCATCGTGGGCGCAACGAATCAGAAGCCGGCCGCCGCTCCGGCGTGGTCGATGAATGCCTCCATCGTCGAGGCCTGTAGCTGCCCGATGTTCTGCCAGTGCTATTTCACTCCGGGACCGGCGGGACACAGCGACCATGCGGGGCACGTCGACCACTACTGCAAATTCAACAACGCGTTCCACGTGAACAAGGGCTCCTACGGCGCAACCAGTCTGGACGGCGCGAAGTTCTGGGTGGCCGGAGATCTCGGCGGAGACTTCACAAAGGGCCAGATGGATTGGGCGACGCTGACCTTTGACACCTCGGTCACGAAGGAGCAGCGCGAAGGCATCGTGGCCATCCTCGGCAAGCTCTATCCCGTGAAGTGGAATTCGTTCACGATCGCGAAGGACGCGGTGATGGAGTGGAAGGCCACGAAGGACGCGGCGTCTGCCACGCTGGACGGCGGCAAGACCGCCGAGGTTGCCCTCGCTCGATTCCCGGGCATGACGTCTGACCCGGTCGTGATCAAGAACCTTCGCTATTGGGGAGCGCCAACGAACGACGGCTTCGTGCTGATGCCCAACACGGTCGAGGCGTATCGCACAGGCGATAAAGCCTTCGAGTTCCAGGGCACGAATGGTTTCATGATCACCTTCAACATCAGCTCCAAGGACGTATAGGCCGGGCCGGCCTCTGGTCGGGCGCGGCATCGCTCGCCGCGCTCGACCGGCCCTGCCACTCGCGCATCATCTGCAGCTTGTGGCGGATCGGACCGATCCGTCGGATCCGACCGATGCCGAGCACCCTCCCAACTCATCTTGCGGCCTCTGCTCGATATTCATAGAATCCCGGCGGCTCTTACGACCGCTCTGGAGGTTCCCCCATTGAATTCCGTGGTGTGCATCAGTCAGGTTCCTGACACCGAATCCCGCATCAAGATTGCCGGCGACGGACGCAAGATCGACGAGACCGGCCTGAAGTTCATCGTTTCCCCTTACGACGAGTTCGCACTGGAGGAGGCCATTCGCCTGAAGGAAGCGAAAGGCGGCGACGTCACCGTCGTCACTTTCGGGCCGGACCGCGCGGCGCAGGCACTGCGCGAGTGCCTGGCGCGCGGCGCGACGAAGGCAGTCCATGTCAAGGGGGAGAGCGGCGACGCCGACTCGCTCGGCGTGGCGAAGGTTCTCGCCGCCGTCATCAAATCCATCCCTCACGATGTCGTGTTCTTCGGCAAGCAGGGCGTCGGCATGGACAACTCCCTCGTGGGCCCGATGGTGAGCGAGCTTCTCGGATATCCGCAGGTCAACGTAGTGACACACATCGAGTTCGGGGATGGCAAGCTCACGGCCCATCGCGAGATCGAAGGCGCCGAGGAGATCATCGAGGCGTCCCTGCCGGCCGTCGTCACCGCGCAGAAGGGGCTGAACGAGCCGCGGTATGCCTCGCTCAAAGGCATCATGGCGGCGAAGAAGATCACTATTGAGACCAGGACGATCGCGGACGCCGGGCTCGAGGAGGCGGATATCCTCAACACGCGTGCCCGGATCGTCGCCCTCGAGCTGCCGCCGGAGAAGAGCGGAGGCCGCAAGGTCGACGGATCGGACCCTGCCGCTGCCGCTCAGGAGATCCTCAAGTACATCCGCGAGGAAGCGAAGGCGTTGTAGACGCGTCGCACCTCTCGCCGGCTCTGGCGCTCGCCGGAGCGCTGCAACATGGAGAAAGATCGAATGTCGCACGTACTCGTATTCTGGGAAGTGAAAGACGGGAAGCTGAAAAAGGTCTCCCGC
>DASQGS010000108.1:0-5281 GCA_035632455.1 Thermoanaerobaculia bacterium
GACGTTCCGGCCGGCGGAGGCGCGGTCATTCGTGATCGCCGGGCGCGAGGTGAACGCGCTCGGATTCGAGATCGCGGACTCGCCCGGCGCCAGGCGCTGGCCCGGCGGCATCCACGTCTGGCTCTCGGACGACGAGCGCCGGATTCCGTTCCGCATCCAGATCCAGGAGTCGATGGCCTCGCTGCAGCTCGATCTGCAGTCGGTGGAAGGATGCGCGTTTCATCACCCGTTGGATGGGGCGGGACGGTAGGCGAGGGGCGCGGTGTCATCCCGAGCCGCGTAGACGGCGAGGGATCCCCTTCGCAAGTGCGGTCGTGGTTCTTGGGATGGGGATTCCTCGCTGCGCTCGGAATGACACAGCCGCGCGCTTATCCCTACCCGGTCACTTGCAACATCGAGGGCACCGTCGCCGAGTCGTACAACCGCAGGTAGAAATACCCGATCCCTGCGGTTCCCAGCATGAGGTTCGGCGATTCGCCGCCGGAGACGACGCCGCAGGGCCAGGGGTTGCGCATGGCTTGGACCGTCTGGATGCCGCGATCGCCGACGGCTTCGGCGACGGAGCGATATCGCTCGTCGCCCAGCACCTCGGCGGCGTGGATGAAGAGCTCGGCGTTGCCTCCGGTGCCGTGGCAGAGCGAGAAGTTTTCGGCAGGGGAGGGCATGGTCAGCGGCCGGTATGTCCCGGCGATCGCCGACTCCGCCTCACGCTTCCAGGTCTCGTCCTTCGTGAGCGCGAAGGCGCGAAGACGCGAGAGGCCGATGCCGGGCGCGCCGTGGCACCAGGCCAGCGAGTAGCCGGGCTGTTGCGGATTCGGCGAGGCGAACGAGCGGAAGTCGGGCCAGTTCTGCTGCTCGGCCGAGAAGTGCTTGCGCTCATACGCGAAGCCCTGCTGCGCCGCTTCGAGGAATCGGGCGTCGTTCGTTCTGGCATGCAGCTCCAGCAACGCGAGCGCGATGCCCGCGGCGCCGTGCGAGTAGCCGGTGAGATCCTTCTGCTCGCCCGGACCCATCGGCGGCATGGTGGTCCAGGACCATCCGTCGTCGTTGCGATGGGCATGGGTGAGGAGATGCTCGCCGAGGCGGCGGGCCTCATCGAGAAAACGATCGCCGCCGAGGCGGCGGTCGATCGCGCAGAGTCCGAGAATTGCGCCGGCCGCGCCGCTGACGACATCGAGCGACATGGGATCGAGCTCTTTCCCTCGGATGCCATCGAGCAGGCGCAGCGCTTCCTTCTTCAGCGATCCCTTGTCGAGCAGGTCGCCGGAGTCGAGCAGCGCCAGCGCGATGCCGGTCCAGCCGCTGTAAAGCGCGTGGCGGATTTCGGGAACGCTCTCGTGGACGCGCGACAGCGCCTGGCGTATCGCTCCGCGCGCCGTAGCCGCGAGCACCGGATCGGGCCGTATGCGGTTCAGCCGCGTCAGAAAAAGGGCGATGCCGCTGGTGCCGGAGTAGAGCTCGGGACCGTACGATCGGTGCGCGACCTTCCACTCCCCGCCGTGCGCTTCCATGGAATCGCCGAGCCAGTTGCAGCGGTCGTCGTCCCAGATGGCGTCGCGGCAGAGGCGCGCGCCAATCGACCAAGCCACGTCGAGGAAGCGCTCGCGCGGCGCGGCCACCGGAATCTCGATCGGTTGCGCGGTCATGCGGCGGCCTCGTAGTTTCCGGCGCTGGCGGCGCGCAGATGCGGCCGGTCGAGCGACAGTCCGAGCCTCTCGAACTGGATCGTCAGCTCCTGCATCCGCGATTCTTCGGAATGCATGCCGCGAGCGTACGCGTCCCAGATCGCCTGGGCGATGAGCCTGCTGCGATTCATGCCGAAGCTCTCGCCGTTCGCGGGATCCTCAGCCAATCCGACGCCGTCGTACAGCCTCAGCGAGAGCAGCGGTGTGGAGACGCGAAGGTGGTTCCTGACCTCGGCTCGGATCGACGGCAACAGTCGCGAGACGATTTGGAAATACCGCGTCGCGAAGTAGAGCACCGCCGCATCGGCGCGCGAATAGACGCCGCTGTACGAGAGGCTCTTGTGGCGGAACGGCACTTCGAAGCGATTGAGCGCCGTCGTCACGGCCCGGATTAGCGCCGCCGCGCCTTCCTCGGTGATGTGAAAGTAGATGCGCGTCATCCGGCTCTCGGCGCCGTGCGGCGCGGCGGTCTCGCCGTTCGCGATGTAGAAGCCTGGCTGCTGGGTTCGCGACTCGCGGGCGAAGAAGACGTTGAGCGGCGCGCCGTTGGCCGGCCGCGCGCCGTTGATCGACGCGAACTCTCCGGGCGCGAAGGTGTTGCCGAGATCGCCTTTGCGCGCCATGGCATGGCCGTTCGGCAACAGTTGCTCGAGCAGCCAGCCGCTCTCCCAGCGATCGCGGCCCGCGTTCGCCGCCGAGAGCGCATCGAGGATGCTGACGGGATTCATCGGCGGCTCGGCGCGAGTGCCGAGCGGACGGCAATAGGCCTCGTCGTAGATGTGGGTCTGCAAATCGATCACGAGCGGCGGCTGGCCGGCGGACCAATTGCTCCACATCGGCGACTGTCCGGCGCCGAACGGCGCGACGCGAAACGTGCGGCCTGCGAGCTCGTACTCGAGCGGCGAGCGAATCACCACCGAGCGGAGAAGCTTTCTGAGATCGTCGTGAACGCTATGCCCGTCAGACATGAACACCTGCCACGAAACCGAGCAGATCGGTCGTCGCCGCGCGCGGCTCTTTGAGAATGTTGATGCAGGCCTGGACCTGCCAGACCGCCTGCGGCGTGAGCGACTGGGCCCAGGCCATCGATTCGTACACCGACTGGAGCATGCGGGCGCCGGCATAGCTGACCGCGCGCTCGAGCTCAGCCTCCGCATGGCCGGCACCGAGGCCGCGCGAAGAGACGTAGGCATCCCAGAACGCGTGGATGGCGGGCTGGATTTTCTCCAGAGGATATTGTGCGATGTCGGTGGTCTCATTCGACGGGACGCGCTGCAGCGTCGCGATCCACCACATTAGATATGCTTGCAGGATGGAGGCGACGTCCCACGCCGAGTCGCCGATATCGGTGAGCTCCCAATCGACGACGTGCATGGTGCCGTCGTCCGCGCGCACGACGATGTTGTCGAACTTCATGTCGCCATGCATCAGGGCATTGCGGCGCCAGCCGTTGCGAATGCGATCGAGGGCCTGGCCGAAATCGGGATAGCTCTGCAGGATGGCCATGAACTGCCCGTTCGCGGCGCTGAGGTTCTGAACTGAGCCGCGCGGCGACAGATGAAACGAGAGGATCCACGGCGGCTGCCCCTGGAAGATCGCAGCGTTTGCGCGCGGGAGCAGCTCGCGGCTCGAGACATCGTGATAGCGGGCCAGGAGCTCGCCGACGCGGCGGGCGATGTCGACCGGGAACTCGCCGACGCGGCGATGGAGCTCGGTGAGGTTCTCGCCGCCGCCGATCAATTCCATGACCAGGATGTGCCGGTCAGGATCGTACGAGCGGAATCGCGGCATCAGCTCATGGATCGGAGCGAGCGCCGGATCGCTCTCCATCATCGCGTAGCAGGCCGCCTCTTTCTGCAGCGTCTGCGCCGAGAAGGCCTGGTCGGGCTGCATCTGCTTGACGAAAAGACCGCCGTCGCGGCGCAGGACCGAGTAGTTGTGATGGCGTCGCGCGCCCTCCACGACCACGACGTCACCGTCGACGATGGCACGGTGATCGAGAAGCCCCCGCTCGAGGAGGTAGTGGACGAGATCGTTCTTATTCAAGGAGCGCTTATCGTACCACTGTCAGCAGTTCCGGAAACAGCGCCTGGGCGTAAGGAACACGAGTCAGAATTGATTCACGGACAATGCCAAGGAGATCCTTCGGCGCGCTTCACCCCTCCGGGGTTCCGCCGCCGCAGGATGACGCGATCGGCGCGCTCTGGCGCAGACCCACTTCTGCTTTCTGCCTTCTGCTTTGATTACGTTCCGCAGACCGTCTCGATCAGAATCGCGCACACTTGGTAGGGGTCCATGTTCGCCGCCGGCCGGCGGTCTTCGAAGTAGCCTTTGCCCACCGCGGTGGTGGCCATCGGGATGCGTACCGAGGCGCCGCGGTCGCTGACGCCGTAACGGAACGCATGCATCGGCGCGGTCTCGTGCAAGCCGGTCAGCCGCTCCTCGTTGTGCGCGCCGTAGACCTTGATGTGCTCGTCGTGGCGCTTCTCGAGCTTCTTCATCGCCTCTTCGATGACCTTGATGCCGCCGTCCGCCCGCGTCGCCTTCGTCGAGAAATTCGTGTGTGCGCCGGCGCCGTTCCAATCGCCCTTGACCGGTTTCGGATAAAGCGTCGCGGAGACGCCGAACTCCTCGCCGATGCGATACAGGAGCCAGCGGGCCAGCCAAAGCTCGTCCGCGATGTCGAGAGGTCCGAGGGCGCCGACCTGGAACTCCCACTGCGCGGGCATGACCTCGGCGTTCGTGCCGACGATGTGGATGCCGGCGCGCAGGCAGGCGTGGGCGTGCGCCTCCACGACCTTGCGCCCGAACACCTCGTCGTGGCCGACGCCGCAGTAGTAGCCGCCCTGAGGCGCCGGGAATCCGCGATCCGGCCATCCCAGCGGCTTGTTCCCGTCGAAGAACGTGTACTCCTGCTCGATGCCGAACCAGGCGTCGTGGTCCGCGTACTTGGCCGCGACCTCGCGCAGATGCGCGCGGGTATTGCTCCAATGGATCGAGCCGTCTGGGTTCAGCACTTCGCAGAGCACGAGGATGTCGTTCTCGCGGTGCAGCGGGTCCGCGACGATCTTCACTGGGCGCAGAAGCAGATCGCTGAAATGGCCGGTGGCCTGGTACGTGCTCGAGCCGTCGTAGCCCCACTCCGGCACGTCCGGGACGCTCTTGACCGGACCATCGATGATCTTCGTCTTGGAACGGAGCTTCGCCGTCGGCTTCTGACCGTCGATCCAAATGTATTCCGCCGTGATCTTCACCAAGGTCCTTCCTCCAGTTTGTGCTCAGGGTTTTTGAAATGAAACGGGATGACGGATTGCGGGATACAAGATTACCAAGGTTTGGGAAAAGCAGAAAGCGGAAAGCAGAAAGCTGAAGGCAGAAAGCAGAAAGCTGAAGGCAGAAAGCAGAAAGGAGGGAGTGCCGAGGACCCGAGCGGCGTGTCATCCTGAGGCGGCGGCACCCCGAAGGGTAGAGCGCGCCGAAGGATCTCCGTGGCAGGATCGGGGTTCTCGCAAGGAGATCCTTCGCCGCGCTACGCACCCATCCGAGGGCTTCGCCGGCTCAGGATGACACGATCCCCAGCCCTCGCGCTATCCCAC
>DASQGS010000109.1:0-3120 GCA_035632455.1 Thermoanaerobaculia bacterium
CATCGATTCCGAGGTCCACATGGAGCAGGTATTCGAGAGCGTCGGCGAGGGCGAGGGCCGCTGCGATCGCCGCCAGGATCCTCACCGTACGCGGCTGCCGGTCACGGGCGACCAGGATCAGAGCAATGCCCGCGAGAACGAATGCGATCGCGGTGTTCGGCACCATGGCCACCGCGCCCGGCACGAGTCTGATCAGGAACGGCAGGCCCATAGCCCAACCCGCGAGGACGACCACGCCGATTGCGGCGGCGGTCAGACCGCAGATGCGTGCTGCAACCGCGAGCGAGGCCTCGTCGTCAGACCTGTGCATGCTCGCTCCGGGCCGTGCCGCGATGCTCGTTTTGCGGACGAGCGCTGCGACGGATGCGCTGCGCGTCCCGCAGATGAATGACCTGCTTCGAGCCCTGCTCCCGTCCTATGGTCGCCGGCGACATCCGGCGGCTCGGCGCTGTCGATGGTGGCGAGCATGCGGCACTGCAATCTGACCGGAGCATGGGATGAGGACCCACTGCATGGTACACCCCGCGACAAACCCGCCCGTCCCGCCTAACACGCCCGGTGCCGGAAGTGGTGAATCGACGGCGATCGCCCTCAGCCGGAGTGCGGTTCTCACCGTACGTCCAGAAAACGGACGCCTGTCCACCGCGCGAATGGCTCGACAGGAGGGCTCTCCTGTCCAAGGTGTTGGAACGAAGCGTGTTAGGCGGCAAGGCGGAGCGGCACAGAACCCGCTCGTCCAGCTCATCCATGAGCCGAACGCGTGCAGCCAGGAAGATCCATTCCGAAACCCTGCTCGATCCGCTTCTCGAGGCCATCCCTCTCCCGGCGTGGCTTTACGACCCCCTCACCGATCTGGTCGTCGACGTCAACAGCGCCGCGACGACCCTGTACGGCTACACGCGCGCTGAGTTCCTGTCGACGCCCATGTCCTGGCTGCGCAGCGGCGGCATGCTGACCGGCTCCCCGCTGGTCGAGTTTCACCGGACGAAAGACAACGGGGTCGTCGAGGTGGAGCTTCTGACCCGCGAAATCGCCGGAAGCGGCAATCAGCTCGTGATCGTGATCGAGCGTGGAAGCGGCCGCGAAAGGAAGGCGGGCATCACGTCCGAGCAGCGTTTCAGAAGCCTCGTCGAGGGAGCGGCGGACATCATCTCTGCCGACGAGCGGTTCAACGCCTTCATGAACAATGGTCCCTTCATCGGCTACATCAAACATGCTGACGGTCGATACGTGTATGCGAACGAGCTGATGACGCAGTTGTTCGCGCCGGCGACCGGCTCGCTGATCGGCAGAAAGGATGACGAGCTCCTTCCCGTCGATCTCGTGGAAGTCATCCGTAAGACTGACGCTGAGGTGCTGGAAAAGCGCTCGGTCGTCCAGATCATCGAGGCGGCACCAACGAATCGCGGAGAGATCCGCCACTGGCTGACATGCAAGTTCCCGCTCCCTGCTGCCGATGGCGAGCTTTATGTCGGCGGCGTTGCCATCGACCTCACCGAGCGGTTGGCCCTGGAGAGCCAGCTGATCGAGGCGCGCGATGCGGCGCTTGGATCGGCGCGCCTGAAGTCGCAGTTCCTCGCGAACATGAGCCACGAGATCCGGACGCCGATGAACGGGGTGATCGGCCTGCTCGGCCTGCTCCTCGACAGCCCCTTGAACGACGACCAGCGCGATCTCGCGCAGACAGCACGAGGAAGCGCGGAATCGCTCCTCACGATCATCAACGACATCCTCGACTTCTCGAAGATCGAAGCAGGCAAGCTTCAGTTCGAGGTGCTCGACCTCGATGTCCGTACCGTTTGCGAGTCGACAATCGAGCTCCTCACGGACACGGCGCGGCGCAAGTCGCTGGAGATAGGCTTCGTGGCCGATCCGGAGATCCCGGCAGTTCTCCGCGGGGATCCGGGACGGCTGCGCCAGGTCTTGCTGAACCTCATTGGCAATGCGGTGAAGTTCACCGAGAGCGGCGGTGTGCTCCTTCAGGTCGAGCGAGGCGAAGATTCGGATGCCGGTGTGGAGCTGCGCTTCCGCATCACCGACACCGGGATCGGCATGACCGCATCGGCGCGCGAAAACCTGTTCAGGCCTTTCGCGCAGGCGGACGTCTCGACCACCCGTCGTTTTGGAGGGACCGGCCTCGGTCTGGCGATCTCGAGCCAGCTCGTCTCCATGATGAACGGCGAGATCGGCGTGGAGAGCGAGCCGGGATGCGGATCGACCTTCTGGTTCACCGCGCGCTTCGGCTGCGAAGAGAGGACTGCCTCGGTGGTGGTTGCTCAGAACGCACTGCCGCACGTCCTGATCGTCGAAGACAGCAACACGACCCGTCAGACCATCGCGCTTCAGCTTGCGGCGTGGAAGATCCACTGCGATATCGCCGATGACGGCGTGACCGCGCTGAGAATGCTGCGCGATCAGTACGCCTCCGGATCGCCCTACGATCTCGTGGTCTCCGATCTCGAGATGCCCGGTCTCGACGGCGTGGCGTTGTCGCGCATGATCGGACAACGCGACACGTTCGGTGCGCCGCGGATCGTGCTCATGACGGGCAGCGAGCAGAAATTCGATGCCGGAAGTCTCGCCCAGATCGGCGTGACGGCGTGCCTGCGCAAACCGGTCAAGCCGGCGCACCTCTTTTCCGCCGTGTTCGGGCGGCAAATGACGCAACCGGCGGCAACGTCGAGTGCGGTGCCGCCTGCTCCTGCTGCGGTACCGGCGAAGCGGCGCGTTCTGGTCGCCGATGACAATGCCATCAACCAGAAGGTGGTGCTGCGGCAGCTGCAAAAACTCGGAATTGCCGCCGAGGCAGTGGGCAATGGCGCCGAGGCCCTCGAGGCCCTCGGCCGCATCGCCTATGACCTCGTGCTCATGGACGGCCAGATGCCGGAGATGGACGGGTACGAGGCCGCCGCGGAAATTCGGCGGCGGGAGTCACCGGGCGGCCGCCGGACGCTGGTGATCGCACTGACCGCGAGCGCTCTCGCTGAAGACCGTGAACGCTGCCTTGCCGCCGGCATGGACGACTTTCTTTCAAAACCCGTCCGCGAGGGCGACCTTGCGGCAATGCTCGATCGATGGCTGCCGACATCCACTCAGAGGAGCGACTCATGACCACCCGGA
>DASQGS010000110.1:0-10033 GCA_035632455.1 Thermoanaerobaculia bacterium
CGCCCTCGCTCTGCACTACAGCGTGTTCAACGCCCAGAATGCGGCGCTCTTCTTACTCCCGTTGACTCTGCCTCTCGCTGCCGTCCTCTCTCGGCGATCGCCGCGGTGGACGCTCGTGCTGCTGACGGCCATCGCCATCCCCATCGTCTGGCGCGTCGCCGATCTCGCTGCCGCCGGCTATCTCGTGCCGTATTCGGCGCGCACTCTCTACTCCGACATCCTTCCGGGCCCGGTCTTCTTCGACCTCGGCGTGGGGCCGCCGAGCCTGACCGATGTCTTCGCGATGGGTTACGACTACCCATTCCGCCTCGGAACCGGTGCTGGCATCGCCCTCACAATTCTCAGCATCGTTGTCGCAACGCTTCTTGTCTGGGCAATGCTGATCGCGGCGGCCCGAGGCAGGGGCACGCCGCGAGAGAACCTCAGCCTGCTCCTCGCGGCTTCGTTCGCCGCGATCGGGACGGCAACGCTCTGTGCCTCGGGTTACTACTACGATCGCTACGCGCTCGACTCGGCGTGGGCGATCGGCATTGCGCTTCCGCTCGTGATTCCGTGGCAGAGACGCGTGGCGCGAATTGTGGCTATTGCGGCCCTCGTCGCCGTCGCCCTCTTTTCGACCTTCGCTGTTCAGGAGTACTTCGCCTGGAATCGCGCCCGCTGGAATGCATTCGCGGCGCTGCGTGCGGGAGGCGCGAGCGTCGCGCAGATCGATGCCGGCCCTGAGCCCTACGCGCTTTACGAGCTGGCGAACGCCGATCGCCGGAAGGCCCACCGCCCGCGTCCGCCGTGCCGGTACTTGCTGGCTTTCCGTCCGCTGCCGCGGTATCGGACCATCGCTGAGTACCCGTTCAGCGGATTCATGGGAACGCGGCAAGGAGTCGTGTACGTGCTGGAGCGGAGGTAGGTCTACCTGAACTTCTTGTTCAGCCGTTCCATCGCCAGGCTATTGACTCGCGTGATCACCGGCTCCAGGATCTCGCGCTGTTTGGCGATGAGCTGGGCAATGCCGCTCTTCGCCAGCGCGAGCATGGCGTTCATCTCTTCCTCGCTGAAGCTCTCTCCCTCGGCGGTTCCCTGCAGCTCGATGAAGCGCCCCTTGTCGGTGGCGACGACGTTCATGTCCACACCGGCCTTGGAGTCCTCGGCGTAGTTGAGATCCAGCGAAGGGACGCCGCCGACCATGCCCACTGAGACCGCGGCGATGTATGCGTTGACCGGCCAACTCGTCATGTGGCCGTCGATGTAGAGCCGTGAGAGTGCGAGGACGAGCGCGACGTAGGAGCCCGTGATCGAGGCCGTTCGCGTCCCGCCATCGGCCTGAATGACATCGCAGTCGATCCAGACCGTCCGCTCGCCCATCAGCTCGGCACTCACCGCCGCCCGGAGCGATCGGCCGATCAACCGCTGAATCTCCATGGTTCTACCGCCCTGCTTCCCGCGCGAGGCCTCGCGCTCGGTGCGCTCGGTCGTGGCCCGCGGCAGCATGCCGTATTCAGCGGTGACCCAGCCGCGGCCGCTCCGGTAGAGGAACGGTGGGACCTTCTCCTGGAGCGAGGCCGTGCAGATGACCCGCGTGTCGCCGACTTCGATCAGGACAGAGCCCTCTGCGTGCTTGCTGAAATGAGGATGAATGACGACGGGCCGCAATTGGTCGGCGGCGCGGCCGTCGGTACGAGGTTTATTCGATGACATGATGGTTGCCGTGCTTTCCATGGATCGTCTTCTCGGGCGAGCGGTCAGGATAGCAGCGTTTCAGCCGCAGCGGCTGGGCACGTGGTTGTCGAGCAGCGATCCCGGCCCGCGATTGGCAAGGCAGCTCGCACTTTCCAAAACAGGCTTGTCACGGAAACGCAAACCCGTTGTGGCAGAACGAACGATTTCTCCCCCATCTCATTTGCCGCGCGTAGAATCGCGCCACGGTCTGAACGAAGGGTGTCCATCGCTCGAGCCCCGAGTGCGTCGTCCGCAGGAATTATGCAAAGAATGAATCGTCCGCTTTTCCGAATCGCAAAGCATGCGCTTCTGGCCGCCGTGCTGGCGGCCTGCGCTCTTTACAACGACGTTTCGATCTCGCCGCTGATCGTGCAGCCGCAGCAGATCGAGAAAGGCTCCGACATTCAATCGATGATCCGCCGGTCCGACTATCTGCGGGCCATGCAGTTGGCGTCGACGATCGACACGAAGCCTCGCCGAAGCGCGGTCGAGCTCCAGTCCCTCGGCCAGGCCGAGCTCGCCGCCGGGCGCTTCGACGCCGCGCGCCGCCACCTTCGCGCCGCGCTCGACCTCGATCCCTTCCGCACGGCCTGGGCAACCATCGCCTGGGATCTGGCGCAGGTCGAGTACCTCTCCAACAACTGCGATGCCAGCCTGGAGTGGGCTCAGCAGGCCTCCAGCCACGGACTGGCCATCAAGCAGTGGCACCTTGAGTATCTCTCTTCGCTCTCGAACAAGGAGATCTACCGCTTCAGCGGGCTCCCGAGCGACCGGCTTTCGATGCGCGTGGGACGACCGGACGTACCGCGAATCGACGTGCGGGTCAATCGCTCGAAGATGATTCCTGCGGTGGTCGACTCCGGCGCCGTTCTCTCGATCATCTCCCACCGCGTGGCCGATTCCATGCCGGTGCATCGCCTCGGCGATTTCAAAGGGACGTTCTACGGCCTCCTCGGCGAGCCGATCACGGTCGAGTTCGGGCTGCTCGATTCCATCGCCATCGGCGATATCGTCGTCGAGAACGTGCCGGTGGCCATCATGCCCAACGAAAAGATGCGCTTCCTCGTGTCCGACAAGAAGGAGTTCAACATCGACTTTCTGCTCGGCGCGCATCTGCTGAAAGAGTTCCGGCTCGACTTCGACTTCCGCCACAAACTGGTCACGTTCACCCGGCTCACCAGCGCGGACCGCCGCCCCGCCGACGATCAAAACCTTTTCCTCGACGGCTTCCGCCCGCTGGTCCGCGGCACGGTGAATGGCCATGGATGGTACGTCTTCGTGTTCGACACCGGCTCCGAGGTCACGTTCCTCAACGAGACGCAAATGCCGACGATCCCCGGCGAGCGGCAGATGCCGAAGATCCACAGCGCGATGCTCCAGGGACTCGGCGGCGCGAAGAAGCGGGGAACCAAGGTCGAGAACGTCTCCATCGGGATCGATAAGTGGTCAGGCACGTTCCGCACGCTGCCGATGTACGCCTCTTCCGATCAGGAGCGCGGCTCGGGGATCATCGGCGAGAACTTCCTGGAGAACTTCCGCGTCATCCTGGATTTCGGCCGGATGCGCGTCGATCTGATCCGGGATCATTAGGCGACCCGTCATCCTGATTCCCGTCGAGCGCCTGAAGAGCGAGAGCCAGCATGCCGGCATGTTCAATTCTCTCCTGGCGTCGTGTCGTAGTCGATGCTCACGCCATCGTGAACCTCGTCCGAATCACGATAGGTCCGCCCTTCAGCAAATGTGACGGCGAGTGAGTTGCTGTCGCGATCGTAGATGTATCTCATGACTTGG
Organism: Thermoanaerobaculia bacterium; assembly: GCA_035632455.1. Classification (GTDB taxonomy): domain Bacteria; phylum Acidobacteriota; class Thermoanaerobaculia; order Gp7-AA8; family Gp7-AA8; genus DASQGS01. The sequence continues at coordinate 3,505 of DASQGS010000110.1, forward strand.
CCTTCTTTCTCCAGCCTCATAGTCTTGCCCTTACCGCCCGCACCACCTCGCGGATCTGCGGTTGCCTCGGATCGATCGACAGCGAACGATTCCAGTAGTCGAGCGCTCGGGCGTACTCATTCCTGTTCGCGTAGACGAGTCCCAGATTATTGAGCGTTTGGGTGGATGTCGGCTCGAGCGCGAGCGCCCGCTCGAGCTCGGGGATGGCCTCGGCATCGCGACCGGCGTCGGCAAGCGACGCACCGAGGTCGGCGGCGATCAACGCTGAACCCGGAAAGAGCTCCCTTCCCTTGATCAGGAGCGCGACCGCACGAGGTGCGAGGCTCCGCTGCCGGTAAAGCGCGGCAAAGTCGGCGAGATGGCGGTCAGCAGCGCCGAGGCCATGCGCCATGGACTGCAGGAACGCCGCGTCCGCGGCGTCGTATTGCTGGCGATCGACGAGGATCACCGCGAGGTTGAAGTATGGCGCCGGCGGACCGGGATCGATCTCGATTGCTTTTCGCGCCGACTGTTCCGCCTCGGCGATCCTGCGTTTACCGCGCAAACCGGCTCCGTTGTTGTTGTACCAGGCATGCGCGCTCGACGGCGCTGCCGCGAGTGGTGAGTCCGAAATCGCTCGGGCGGTTGGGCTCGCGAGAGTCCGATCGACGTGCCTAATCGCATTACGATCGACGTCGATGCGGGCGATCTCAAAGGCTGTCGCCACCAGACCGCTGGTTGCGAGATGCGCGGTCACCGCGCCTCGGAAGAGGTCGCGTTGCGCGTCGAAGCCTCTGCCCGGCGAGATCAGGTCGTCGTTCGCGATCTGCTGCGCCACACCGTTTGCGGCTTCGGAGACGCGCGACCGTATCCATGCGTTCCAGCCTTCCTCGATCAAGCTGCTCTGACCGATGATCCGGCCGCCTGCGAGGCCGAAGCACAGCCGGTACTCGATCGCAACCGGAGTTCCGTCCTTGGAAAACACGCGGATCACGCCGTCGTACTGCGCCGATCCGCCGCGGTCGTCGCGCCTGTCGAACGAGAGCAGGAAGAACTCATGCGGCGGAAGAAACGCAATCTCACGGCGCACGGTGCGCACGATGCCGGTCCGCCGATCGATCCCATAGACCAGCCGGCGCGATGACGGCGCGACGAGGCTGATCATGAGATATGTGGCCGCCCCCATCACGAGCAGCAGCGCGAGAGTGCGAAGCAAACGGGAGAAAGTCATCGATTCACGCGGAAACGGCGGGTCCGTTTTCCGGTACGCGGCGGGTTACTTCTTGCGCTTGACGAGCTGCTTCACTTCGTCGTTCCCGATTTGGCTGTGAGCCGAGATGATCACCGCGGCGGTTCCCTCGCGGAACACCGGGATTGTGCAGCGGACCACGGCCGTGCCATCCGGTCCGGTCTTTCCCTTAAACACGACGCGCGGCGGCTCGACGGTGGAGATGATCCTGACCTCGATCCCCGCGCCGACGATCGGCGACTGCGACAGGCTCCGTCGAGTCGCGACCCGGAGCTCGACCGGAGATCCGCTGTGAAACTCCGGCTGACTCAGAAGCGACAGCTCCAGGTGCTCGCTCTCGGCCTCGGAGGCCAGATAGTCGATGATCACTTGATCCAGCGTCTTCTCGTCCGAGCCAGGCTCCGCATCGCCTGTCGCGGTTCCCGGCGGCGGGACCGCCGTCGACAGGGCCGGGAACGGCGTCGACTTCGTGGGATCTGCGGGCTGATCGAAACGGCCACGCTTGATCGCCGCGATCATGGTCCGATGCTGCTGTTCCATGAGGCCGCCGATCCACTTCTCGTCGACTCCGCCCTTGATCTGCTCGGCGTAGGAGGTCTTCTTCGACGCCAGGATCTCTCCGCCGACGTACACCAGAGACTCGATGTAGGGGTTCTGGAGACCCTTGTCCTCGGTCTGGATGTGGTAGACCTTCTCGTTGTGCTTGATGTCGGTGTTGAACCCGGTGATCAAGAGCGTACCCCGTGCGACATTGCTTTGAAGGCGAGAGTCTAGCAGAAGTTGCGGAAGGGCTTCCGGCAGGGGACAGCGATCGACATCGTCTGCGCAATCCAAGGCAACGCTGCAGCCGGCGGGCGTTCCGGTACTTGCGCCGGACCGGAACGGCGGAGCTCCTCAGCGCCTTTTCGCGTCCCTTCGCGATCTCGGCGTCTTGTAGAAACCTGAGTAGCCGGCGACGATGAGGTATTGTTTGAACACGCGGTTCGTCTCTGCCTCGTGCTCGGATACCGTCGTCTCATCGGCGGGCTCGAAAAAGCAGGTCGGATCCTCGCCCATGATGTCGCCGTTGTGATAGAGCGCCATGGCCCGGCAGCCGCCGCACGTGAACTTGTAGCGGCATCGCCCGCATTTTCCGCCGAGCTTTGTGCGGTCAGTGATCCGGGCGAACATTTCGCTCTCGTTGACCAAGCGCTCGAGCGGTTTCTCGCGGACGTTCCCGGCGGAGATGGCGTCCAGCAGAACGGGACAGAACGAGACGTCGCCCTCGGCGTTGATCGTCAGCCAGTTCCCGCACCAGCAACCGATCGGCGGGTTTTGCGGGACGGTGTTGTTGGCAACGCCGCCGGAGTACTTCGCGTGCAGCTCTGGCGAGAGGAAGTACGGCGTGTAACTGACGTATCCGTTGACGTACTTTCGCAGCGTTGGATGGAAATCGTCGCGCAGGTCATCGCGGCTGAATCGATTGCCCTCCCAGCCGCCGCATCCCGATCCGCGCGGAACCAGCGGTGAGCGGTTGTACGAGATACCGCGGTCGACCACGTACTTCACCGTTCGCTCGAATGACTCCGTGTTGTAGCGGCCAATGGTGATGATGACATGCCGGTCGAGGCCGACCTCGGCGCAAAGATCAAGAACGGCGAGGGTCCTGGCAGTCTCCGCGTTGCGAGTGTCGCGGTTGTCTTCGTCGAGCGAGTTCAGCCCGACGGCGATCGTGCCCTTGCCGTCCGTCGCGTCGCGAATGCGAATGAGCATGTCGCGGTCCAGCAGCTCGCAGTTCGAGCAGATGTTCGTTCGAAACCCCATGCTGGTCGTGAGGCGAAGAAGGTCGAATGCATCTTCGCGAAGAAGGAACTCCCCGCCGCTCCAGCCGACAGCGACGATCCCGAGGTTCTTCGCGGGTACCAGGACCTGGGAGCGGATTTCATCCAGGGATAGCTCCCGCCGATGGCTCTCCCGAACGCGCTGGGCGTCGTTGCTCGAGGTCATGCACATCGGACAGCGGAGGTTGCACCTTCGTGTGGCCTCGAAGTAGAGCATGGAGAAGGAATAGGACATGGCGCGCGTGCCGAATGGTTCGAGCGAGCCTACCTACCGGCATGCACTTAACGCTGTGATGACTCGCACCGGGCTGCGAGGCGTGTATCAAAACCGCAGATACCGCCTGTGCAACTGCTCCACCGTCATCGGCCCGCGGCGGATCGACGATGCTGTAATCTCGCCGGCCGGTTTCGCGACGGCCACGGCATAAATCGTGTCGCCTGATCGAAGGCTCGCCATGCGGAGCGGTTCGCCGCGCTCGTCGCGGATCGCGGTCTTGTCGGTCACGATGAGCACCACCGTGCCGTCGGTCGGCCGCTTCACCACCAGACGTCCGTGTGCGGCGTCGACCGACGAGATGATGAAGAACTCGTCCAGCGGTTCCGCTGCGATGAGTGCCGTCGCGATTGCGAAGACTCCGAACGCGATGAGCCGGCGAAGGGTTGTCATCGGCGGCCTCCTGTCGCGCGGTTCGGGATCGGCGCTCGCCCCTGCTGTGATGATCCGGACGAAGACGCCAGATTCCCTGTCACCAGCGCATCGGCCGGCTTCAGATCGCCGGAGAGAACCTGCGTGTTGCTCGAATCCGAGAGCCCGGCCTTGATCGCGACGGGCTCGATCGTCTTTCCGCCGATCAGCCTCCACACCACCTGCTGGTTTTCGCGATGGGACGTGTAGGCTGCGGGCGGGACCTTGCGCTCACCGTAGAGCCGCTCCAACTCTTTCGATGGAAGATCGGGAGTGAACGAAATGGCAGCATTCGGAACCAACAGCGTGTCGTCTGCTTTACCCGTTGAGATCGTGACGTAGGCTGTCTCGCCCGGCAGCAGGCGCTCGTCGGGATTCTCAAAATCGATGATGGTGTCGTACGTGACGACGTTCTGGATGGTGTAGGCGTTGAGCCGCACGGTGCTCACGCGGCCGTGAAACACCTCGGTGGGAAATGCGTCGACCTGGAACGTCGCCTCCGCTCCGACGCGGATGAATCCCGTGTCCGCCTCGTCGGTCTTCGCGTAGACCTGCATTCTCTTCAGGTCCTGGGCGATGGTGAAAAGGTTCGGCGCTTGCAGCGACGCGGCGACGGACTGGCCGACGGTGATGTTCCGCGCCACCACGACACCGTTCGTCGGCGAGATGACGGTGGTGAACCGGAGGTTGCTCTCCGCTTCCTTGAGCGCGCCTCCCATTGCCGCGATGTCGGCGCGGGCCTGGTCGATCTGGGCAAGGGCCTGATTCCGCTGGGCAAGCGCCTGCTTCGCTCGCGAGCGCGAGGCCTTGGCCGTGGCCTCGGCCTGAGTAAACGTCGATTGGCTCAGCTCCTTCTGATCGAGAGGGCTGAGACCCTGCTTCTGGAGTTGCTCGATGCGACGAGCGTTCGCGCGGGCATACGCCAGATCGGCCTCGGCCTTCGCCGCGTTTGCGTCTTCCGCTTCGATCGTCGTGTCGGCCACCGCCAGTGCTGCCTGGGCATTCCTCACGCTGGCCACGGCCCGGTCGAGATTGCCGCGTGCCTCGATCACACGCGCCTCGTAAACGTCAGGATCGAGCTGCGCCAGGACCTGACCTTCGGTGACGTGCGTATTGAAGTCCGCGAAGATGTACTTCACCGTGCCGGAAACATACGAGCCGACCGGAACGGTGGTCAGGGGATTGATCGTCCCCGTGGCCTCGACCGAGGCCACCACACTTCCGCGCGTCACCGGCGCGGTCACGTACTTCGGCCCGTCGCCGCGGCTTCGCAATCCGAGGATCATCAGGACCACCACGCCACCGAGCACGCCCGCAGCAAGTTTCGGGCGCTTGAGCAATTCGTCGTACATCGAACGCCAACTCAACCTCATGGCCGCGTATTATAGGTGGCCGCTGGTGCTCGTCGAATCATGATGAATCTCACCGACTTCTCGACCGTCGCCGCTGTTGCCGTCGATGCCATGGGGCGCAACAAGATGCGCACCGGCTTGGCCATGCTCGGGATCATGATCGGCATCGCGGCATTCATCTGCACGGTTGCGATCGGCGAGGGAGGCTCGAACCGCATTCGCGAGCAGCTCCAGGGCCTCGGCGACAATTTCATCTGGGTCGAGGCCGGAAGCCGCAATTTTCAGGGCGTGCGCACCGGCAGCGGCAACAACACCACGCTCACAATGCGCGACGCCCAGGCCATTCTGCAGGCCATCCCGCTCATCAAGTCCGTCTCGCCGCAGGTCGACGCAAGAACCCAGGTGATCTACGGGAATCTCAACTGGAACACCGTCTATCGCGGCGTCACGCCGGAGTTTCTGAGCATTCGCCGCTGGACGATTGATGAGGGAGCCTGCTTCACGCTTCACGACGTCGAGACCTCGGCGAACGTGGTGCTCGTCGGGAAGACTGTCGCCGAGCGGCTATTCGGCGACGAGGACCCGCTCGGCAAGACCATTCGGATCCGCGATCTCCCGTTCCGCGTTCTCGGAGTGCTTCATCCGAAAGGCGAGACCGCGACGGGACAGGATCAGGACGACCAGATCTTCATTCCCTACACCACGGCCCAGCACAAGATCAAAGGCGTGGCCTGGCTCGACGACATCATGTGCTCGGCGGTCTCGCCTGAGTCGATCCGGCCTGCGCGCGAGCAGATCGCCCGGCTCCTGCGCCAGCGACATCATCTCCGCCCCGGCGCGCCGGACGATTTCAATCTTCGCACACCGGAGGAGATTCTGCAGGCGCAGGAGGAGACGAGCCGCACGTTCACGATTCTCCTGGCCGGCATCGCCTCGGTCTCGCTCATCGTCGGCGGTATCGGAATCATGAACATCATGCTTGTGACCGTGACGGAACGAACGCGGGAGATCGGAATCCGCCGGGCCATCGGCGCGACGTCGCGGGACATCCGCTCGCAATTCCTCATTGAGGCTTCCCTGCTGACTCTGATGAGCGGCGCCGCCGGAGTGTTCGTCGGGATGGCTGCCTCCGTTGCGTTCTCAAAGGTCCTCGGATGGCCGACGATCATCCCGCCGAATGCAATCGTGATCGCCTTCTTCTCGTCCGGCATCCTCGGCGTTTTCTTCGGCTTCTACCCAGCGCGGCAGGCGGCGCTGCTGAATCCGATCGACGCGCTACGGTACGACTAACATCGTAGGGGCGCACGGCTGGTCTGCCCCCCGAAAAGTGGACCAGGGGAAAGGGCACACTCCCGTACGATAGGAAAGGGAGAAGCGATGCCAAGGCCCCATCGATTTAGCGAGCGACAGATTGTTCTGGTTTTGAAGGAAGTGGAAGCGGGAG
>DASQGS010000111.1:0-4799 GCA_035632455.1 Thermoanaerobaculia bacterium
AATGGCATTCTGCCACAGTTTGGGGGGAGCGAGGCTGCGACGGTCGCCACTCGTGTCATCGTGAGGCGGCGCCATCCCTTCTCATTTTTCCATCCTGGCGTCAGGATTGCTGAAAACACCTATACTTCCTTCGAAGATCAACCCAGGATCGTCAGCGAGCATGCGAAAGGAAGCGAGAGGCTCGGAATCTCAGACGCCGTGGAGTCGAAGGGGGAATGATCTTCGCTGTCTTCGACGACAGGGGGTACCACTGAGGTCCGCGGTCGTTTTCGTCGTGCTTGTTTCACTAACACCGTTCTCGCTGCTCGCGACGACGCGCACTTGGACCGGTGCGGTAAACGGCTCCTGGAGCAATGCCGCGAATTGGGACGGTGCGGTGCCGGTTGCCGGCGACGACCTCGTCTTCTCCGCCGCCGGCTCGAACAAGAACACCTCCAACGATCTGCCGGCCGGCACGCAGTTTCATTCGATCGCGTTCACCGGTGGCTCGTACAACGTCGGGGGAAACGCAATCGCCATCGGGTCGGGTGGGATTTCCAATTCGGCGCCGAGCGCTTCGATGAGCCTTCCCATCCGGCTGGCGTCGAGCCAGACCTGGAGCCTGATCGCCGGGTCTCTCTTTGTGAATGGCGGCCTGCCGAAAATCGACCTCGCCGGACAGACCCTCACAGTCGACTCCGAGGTAGCCGGCAACAGCGGCATGACCTTCGTCGGCGGCAGCGGCACGATCGTCAAAGTCGGGAACGGCGACTGGTCGATCGGCGGAAACAACGACTTTTCCGGTCAGGTGCTGATCAACGCCGGCACCCTCAAGGCTTCGGGCGCGACGTCTCTCGGCATCGCAGACAACACCTTGGCCAATGGCACAATCGTCAACGCCGGCGGCACGCTGAATACTCAAGGGAACTTCGCGCCCGAATACATCCGCATCTTCGGCGGAGGAGCAGCCGGCGCTGGCGCGCTGACCGGCAGCGGAACGCTCACTGGGACCCTAGAGCTCGGCGACCAAAACGTATGGATCCGCGGCGGCCCGATCGTTCTAAACGGGCGGGTCACCGGGAGCGGCCGCCTCGCCTTCGACAACAACGTGCTCACGCTCGGAGGGGCGAACAACGACTTCACCGGCCCGGTGCTGTGGGACCCCGACAGCTTCAGCACCCTCAGACTGGCCGTGAGCAACGCCCTCCCCGCCGGTGTCGCCATCAACCTCACCAGCGTGAGCCACTTTCTCGACCTCACTGGCAAGTCACAGACGATCGCCTCGCTGGAAGGGAAAGGACGCGTCGATCTCGGCGTCGGGTCAGGGGTGCTGACGATCACCGCTCCCACCGACGCCATCTTCACCGGCATGATCGAGGGAAACGGCACGGTCAACCAGACCGGCGGCTCGTTGACGCTCACCGGCATCAATCTATTCAACGGCTCCTACAACCTCGCCGGCGGCACGCTCCTGCTGAACGGAGGAGCGTTCAACACGTTGAAGCAGACGGGCGGAACGCTCCACATCTCAAACGGTGCGATCGCGAGAAAGGTGACCGTCAACGGCGGAACGCTCGAGCCAGTGGGCGGGTCGGCGGTTCCGCGAATCGACTCCCTGACGCTCGCTTCCGGCGCAATCTACAGCGCGGTGATCGATGCGACGGACAGTACGAAAGTCGGTGTGCTCGAAGCGTCTGACGACATCGACTTCGGCGGCTCGACGTTGAGAATCTCGGGAAACGTTACCGGCCTCACCCGCTTTCTTCGCTTCACGCTGATCGGTACGAACAACAGCAGTCTCTCCCTGTCGGGACAGTTCGCCGGAGCCGCGCCGAACGTGCCTTTCCCGGGCCCCGGCGGATTCGATTATGCCGTAGGCTATAACTCGTTTTCAGCGTTCCCGCTGACCTTGGACGTGCTCGGGAAGCCGACGACGACGACGCTGACGTCATCGGACAATCCGTCGGTGGCCGGCGACGAGGTGACGTTCACGGCCACGGTTTTCTCGCCGGCCGGCGTTCCGACTGGCGACGTCAGGTTCAAAGATGGATTCGATGACTTCGCATCCGCTCCTCTCGACGCCGCTGGGAAGGGAACGGTTTCGACGAAGACGCTCGCGACCGGATCGCATCCGATCCAGGCGGTCTACGACGGGACGGATATCCTTGCCGAGAGCGCCTCGTCAAAGCTGGACTTTGTTGTTCTTGAGACCGCTCCCGCTCCTGCCATCGTTTTCGATGCCGACCCTCCCATCGTCGTGATAGGACATTCATCGACGCTCGTCTGGACGACGACGTTCGCCACGTCAGTCACGATCGACCACGGAATTGGCGCGCAATCACTATCAGGCTCGCTGCCGGTGCAACCGCCCGCAACAACGACGTACATGCTCACCGCGACGGGTCCCGGGGGAACGACGGTCAGGCAGGTGACGGTGACCGTGGCCACGAACGGCATTATCTTCACGGCGGTCCCGGACACGATCCTCCTCCGTGACTCCGCAGTCCTGGCTTGGGCCGCCCCCGATGCCACGAGTATCACGATCGATCACGGCATTGGGACCGTTGCCGCAGAAGGCCAACGGAGCGTGTCGCCGGCATTGACGACAACCTACGTTCTCACCGCGACCGGCCCCGCAGGCACGAAGACCGCAAGCGCCACGGTGACCGTGACCCCGCAGCCGCCGCGACGGCGTTCTGTTCGGCACTAGGAGATCGAAGACAATCAAGGCGATTCCCTTCGCCGGGCCGAGATGGGTTGTCCGCAATGAAACCGCGCATCGATGAATCGCTGCTCTTATCGGCCTACCTCTTCAACCGATACCCGATCGTCGGCGCCGTCAGGATGTGCTCGGGCGATCTTGGGTTGTCCTCCAGCTTCCGGCGCAGCTCCGCGATGTGGGTGTCGATCGTGCGGGTGATCGCGGAGTCGGCGTAGCCCCAGACGGCGCGCATGAGTTGGGGGCGGGGGACGACGGCGTTCTGGCGGGCGAGGAGAGCGGCGAGAAGGTCGAATTCCTTGGGCGAGAGCGCGACCGGCTCGCCGGCCTTCGTGACCGTACGGCAATCGTGGTCGATGACGACGTCGCCGAAGGTATCGACGTGGCGCTCGGGGGCAGGGCCGGCGCGGCGCATGAGGGCTTCGATCCGGGCGAGGAGCTCGAGCAGGCCGAAGGGTTTCGTGACGTAATCGTCGGCGCCGAGCTTGAGGCCGCGGACTTTGTCGGATTCCTCTCCTCTGGCTGTGAGCACGAGGATCGGCATGTGCAAGCCTGCTTCGCGGATGGCTTTCAGGACGCGGAAGCCGTCGAGGCGCGGGAGCATGAGGTCGAGGATGACCAGGTCGGGCCCGAGCTGCATTACCGCTTCGAGCCCTGCTTCGCCGTCGGAGGCGACGTGGACGCCGTAGCCTTCGATCTCCAAGTTGTTGCGCAGGCCGAACGCGAGCTCGGCGTTGTCTTCCACGATCACGATCTGCTTCATGTCGTCGTCTCCGCTTGACGGGCTGGAGCAGTCGTCGCTCTCGCTTCGGCGGAGAGAGGCACTTCGACGACGAAGCGCGCGCCGCCGCCGTTTGCCTCCTCGATCCAGCAGCGTCCGCCGTGCCGGTCGACGATCGTGCGGACGATTGCCAGGCCGATGCCGCAGCCGGCGTTGTGGGTCAGGCGATCGCGCTCCAGCCGATGGAACCTGCGCCACACCGCCTCGCGCTCCGAGGGAGGGATGCCAGGGCCTTCGTCCTCGACCTCCATCCGCAGCCGGGGGTCGGGCGCGGTCACGCGCACGCGAACCGTTTGGCCAGGCGGCCCATATTTCACGGCGTTGTCGAGGATGTTCGTCAGCACCTGTCTCCACGCTTCTTCATCGACGGGCGCGCGGAGCCCCGAGGGGACCTCGGCGGTGACCACGACCCCGCGGCGAGTGGCGAGCGGGGCAAAGGCGTCGATGGTGCCGGAGACCAGCGTCTCCATATCGCAATCGCCGGTCAGCGGCCTGTGCGCGCCGTTTGAGCGCGTGAAGAAAAGTACGTTGTTCACCAAGTTCTCGAGCCGCCGCGCCTCTTCATTGATGATCTGCAGTGATCGCTGGCGTTCGGCGGGAGTGCGGATGCGGTCGAGCAGCAGGGTCTCGGAGAACATGCGGATCTCGCTCAGCGGCGTGCGCAACTCGTGCGACACGCCGGAGACAAAGTCGGAGCGGAGGTCGGCGAGCTGCCGCTCGCGCCGCACGATCATGAGCGCGGCGACGAGCACTCCGGCGCTGGCGAGGAGCATGGCCAACAGCCTCGGCAGGCGCGAAGGCGGGACGCCTCCAGCCACGAGCGCCGAGACGGCGCGCGGCGCGATCGAGCTCTCGATGCGCAGGCCTCCGACGGCCTCGCTGTAGTTGGCCGGCGCGGTCATTGATACGCCTGACGATGGGTCGAACGATCCTGCAGTGCGAAAGAGCTCTCGACCTTCTGATTCTGGATTCGGCTGCACAGACAAGAGTGTCTGTGCCACATGGTCCTTGTTCTCCCGAGAGAATCGAATGAAGACGTCGCCGTTCGTGAGGTGTCCTCGATCCAGAATCCCGGGAAACGCGGAGCGCCGCGAGAAGGCGTGCGCCGCGAGCCTTCCGATCGCTCCGTCGCGAAGCGTGAAGGCGAACATGCGACCCTGGTCAATCAGGGCGGTGCCGTAGATGAGCAGGTGATCGCCGTCCCCGAGGTGAACTCGGAGAGTTGGCGGAAAATCCCGATGTTGGCTGACAGTCGCGGGAAATCGGGTCAGAAGCCAGGTTTGCAGCGGCTCGGGCTGCGGCGGGTCGACGCGGCCCGCG
>DASQGS010000112.1:0-2924 GCA_035632455.1 Thermoanaerobaculia bacterium
TGATCCGCAACTCGAGAAGGCGATCGAGATCGCGATGAAACAACTCGCGGAGAAACCGCCCGAGCAGGAGAAGCGCCCGCCGTTCCCGATCAAGGCGCCGAGCGCGATAAAGTAGGAGCAAGTCAATTGGTTGACCAACCCTTCACGACAACCGAGGATCTCCTCCAGCATGTCGTCGATCTGGCCGACAGTGGGCGGCTGCTGCATGCGCTGCCGCTGGCAAAGCGTGCCGTGGCCCTCGATCCGATGAACCTTGCTGCGGTGGTGCAGCTCATGAATATCCACGCGGCGATGGAGAGGCTCGATCTGGCGATTGCAGTTGGAGAGGAGGCGTTGCGCATCGGCGTGCGCGACAAGGTCTTGCACTTTCTGCTCAGCGGGTACCGGCGGGGGATGGGCGATCTCGAAGGCGCCGAGGCGGCTGCGATGGAGGGGATGGCGTTGGCACCCGACGCGGCGGCGCCGCGGATCGCGCTTGCACTCGTCCGCGAGCGTCAAGAGCGGCCGGATGAGGCGCTCGAGCTTCTTCGCGACGCGGCGCAGCTTCCCGAAAGCGGAATGGCGTTGGAGCAGACGATCCGAATCGCAAGCAAGCTGAGCCGCCACGCGGACGTCGTGGCGGCCTGCAAGTCGTACCTCCGCCGATTCGGGCGCAACGCCGACGTGCTCCGGTTCCTCGGCGAGGCGTACTTCGGCCTCGACGAGCTCAGGAGAGCGGAGCGTGCGTTCCGGGACGCCATCGAAGAGGAGCCTGATAGCGTAGCTGCAAATTGCAGTCTGGTCCTGTTCCTGCTGGCATCGAAGAACGAGGCTGCAGCAAGCAGGCAACTTGATGCGCTCTTACTCTTGAACCCCGAGTTGTGCGAAACCGTCGTCGAGCAAATCAAAGAGGCCGTGTCCGCTTCCAGCGATGCAGAGAACCCGGAGGCTCCACGTAGCTAGAACCGCCGCGCGATTCCGCACTGCATCCCGAAATCGGCGGCGTTGTTGAACGTGAAGAGGTTCTCGATCAGCGCGAGGTGTACGACCGAGGCGCCGAAACGATGCTGGACGCCTGCGGACAACATCGACGAGTGGCGCTTCCACTCCGGAAAGCCGAGCTGGCGGAATGGCGTCTGCGAGAACGTGATCTGCAGCGCCAGAGACGTCGCGCGTTTCACGAGTTGGGTCACGCCGAGGGTGTCGGTCAGCACGGTCTCCGAGCTCGTGCCGAGGGGCTTGTCCGCGCCGAGGCGGATGATACCGAGGGACTCGTGGATGCTCGTGCGCGAAAACGACTTCGTGGCGATGAAGTTGATCGCGGCGTCCACCGAGCCGCTGCCGTTCAGCGTCGACGCATGCCCTGTCGGCACCGTGACCACACCCTCGACGGCAAGGGCGAGGCGGCGCGCATCGAAGCGAGCCAGCCCGTACTTCGCGGTCAGCGCAACGTCGCCGAGCTCGTAGCCGTTAGTACCCTGGCGCAGGTAGGTGCTCTTGGGCGTGCGCACGTACACGATCTCGCTGTTTCGCGGAAGGAACTGGCGCTCGGCGTTGCCGAGGCCGAATCCCTTGTGGAAGTCCTCGATCAGCTTGTCCATCCATCCGCCGCCATTCGATGTGATCGGGATGGAGATGCCGACCTCGAGGCGATCTCCGATGCCGCGGCGCAGCGACATCGTGAGGCGATGAACCTCGCCATCAACGAGAAAGATGGATGCCGGCTGATTCGGGCCGCCCTGAAGCAGCCGATTGATACCCGCTCGGCCGCCGCCGTTGTTCGCTAGATCGTGACTCACGAACTCCGAGCGCGCGAACGTGTTGGCGTTTGCGAAGTGAATGTCTGCAAGCCACGCGCCGTCCGGCAACACCCGGGCGCTTGTGGGCTCCAACGAGAGGAAGCCGTTGCCGAGAAGGAATTGATCGCGCACCGGGAGCGGCTCGCGAAGGGCCTCGGCCGGTGAGATCTCCTGCGCGCAGGCGGCGCCGGCGAGCAAGACGAGGATCACAGCCGCGACCGCGCGCGGGATGGAATGACGATTCATCGTGCGATTCTCCAGACTGGAGGGTAACGATCTCGCGCCGCGTTCGGACTTGTCAAGGTCCTGCACAAACACTGACGGCGCCCGGAGGCGCCGTCAGTGACTGCATCGAGTGAAGCTGCCTCGGAAACTATGGACGATAGCGGAGGAAGAGGCCGTAGCGTTTGGCCAGATAGGTGCCGAGGGACGGGAAGGGCTCGGTGTACCGGTCGCGCGCGAACTCAGCGGCCACGCCGGTCTTCTCCTGGAAGTCGTACACGACGCGGACGCGGTAGCGGTTCAGATGGAACGGCGTGGTGCCGGTGTTCTGGAACTGGCCGAGGCTGGCGTCGAAGGAGAAGGGCTTGAGAAGAACGCTGAAGCCACCTTCGAGGGCGTTGCCTTTCTCGCTGTGGACCGACTCGGCGATGTTGAAGTTCTGCGGGACGCGGTAAGAGATGTTGCTGTCGGCGCGGTATTGCGAGTAGGAGCCGCGGAAACTCAAGGCAGTCATGGGAGTGAATTCGAAGTCAGCGGTGGATTGCCGGATCTTCCCCTCCAGACCGATGTCGGGCTGGTCGTTCTTCTGGCCGGTTCTCTCGACGGCGAGGCCGAGGCGGACGAACTTCGGCGCGGCCCAACTGCCACGGACGCGATAGCGTTGACGCGTGAGAAAGTCGGTGCGGAAGATGGGGTTGTCGGCGTGATCCTCTTTGAACGAGCCGGCCAGCGTGAATCCGCCGCCGCTGACGCCTGCCAGAGCATCGAACGTGTCGACCTTGCGCTCGAATTGGCCGCCCTGACCGAATGGGCTGTTGACCACGATCTCGGAGAGGTCAGGTGTGACGGTCACATCCTGCTTGGAGATGGTGTAGCCGGTCCGGAAGAAGATGGGTCCGATCGAGCGGGCCGAAATGGCGACGC
>DASQGS010000113.1:0-5763 GCA_035632455.1 Thermoanaerobaculia bacterium
GGGAAGCACAGCGGGCCGCCCCACTCCAAGCTCAGTATCCGGCTCCCCGGAAGTCCACGACTCCGTAGGCCTGGAAGAGGCCCCCGCGGGACCAGGAGCCCGAGAGGTCGACCCAGTCGCCTGGACGGAGACTGGCCATGCGCCGGTCGCCGCTGGCGATTACAGTGGTCACAAACGCGCCGGAGATGTCGTCGTGGAGAACAATCGTGCCGCGAGCGTAATTGATGCTCTCGACCACACCGCGCAGCACGCCGGAGGTGTAGGCCGGGCTGCCATAAGCTCCGATGTCATCCACGTAGTAGTAGCCGGCTGGATCCCAGTAGCCGCCGAAGCGGATACCGAGGCCGACGCGAAGCGGCCAGGAATTCCATCGCGCCTCAGGCACCCAGAACGAGAAATCGTCGCGGTCGAGCCAAACGCGAAAACCGCCGCGCTCGTGGATGAATCTGCGGACGTGTCCGTCGAACGTGCGCCTGCCTTCGAAGCCGCCTCGGACGAATCCTCGATCGCCCTCACGGCGATCGAAGCCGCGCGACTCGAAGCGGGGCGTCTCGACGCGGCGTGACTCGAATGTGCGCGAATCGCGCCGGTCGAAGTCAGCTCGCCGGAAACTACGGTCGGCCTCGAAGCGATCCACACGGCGCTGCGCGTTGCCGTCGCGCCACTGCCGGTCGCGTGAAACCTGCGGCTGAAACGCCGGCCGCTGCCCGCGCGATTGGAATTGCCTGTCGCGCTGCACGACCTGCGCCGGCGCTGTGCCTCGGCGATCAAACGTCTGACGCGGGGCGCTTTCACGTCGCTGGACGTTCGCCTGCGAGGAGCGGTGTTCTGTCCTGTCATTGTGACGCCAATCCGCGAATGCGGACGTTGCCATCAGCGTGGCAACGGCGGCGACCCCCGCGGCCTGCGCTGCCAACTTGCTGAATCTGTTCATGATGCCCTCCTTGTTCCAGTACTGCTGCCTACTGTTATCGCAATAGCCGGGCCAAGTCTAAGGAAACTAGAAACCAGAAATCAGAAACCAGAAATGGGATCTTCCAATTTGGAAGCACAGCGTTAGATTTGCTGCCCGTCCGTTTCACCCGGTCCATCTCTGCTTTCTGGTTTCTAGTTTCTGGTTTCTAGTTTCTAGTTTCCGGTTTCTGCCTCACGCCTTCCGAAACAGTAAGCTCACGTTGCTTCCTCCGAAACCGAACGTGTTCGAAAGGACGTTCGTCATCGCAAGTTGCCGCGGCGTGTGCGGGATGTAATCGAGCGTGCAGTCTTCAGCCGGATGGTCGAGCCGGAGCGTCGGCGGCGCTAGTTGGTGTTGGAGCGCCAAGACGCTGATCACGGCTTCGAGCGCTCCCGATGCGCCGAGCGTGTGACCGAAGAAGGACTTCGTCGAGGACACGGGAACGCGAGCGCCGACTGCTGCGAGAATCGCCTTGGTCTCCGCCGAGTCGTTGAGGAGCGTGCCGGTGCCGTGTGCGTTGATGTAGTCGATGTCGTCCTGCCCGGCAATGTTTGTAGCAAGCGCCTCGCACATCGCGGCTCGGGCGCCGCGTCCGTCCTCCGCGGGCGCAGTCGGGTGATGCGCGTCGCACGAGGCACCGTAGCCGCAGAGCTCTGCAAGGATCGTGGCGCCGCGCGCGAGCGCATCGTCCCATCGCTCGAGGACGAGATACGCTGCTCCTTCGCCGAGCGTGATTCCTTGCCGCGACGCCGCGAATGGCGTGCACGGCGACGGATCGACCGCTTGCAGGACGTTGAATCCGCTATAGGTGAGGCGGCAGAGAGCGTCGCTGCCGCCGGCAAGTGCTGCGTCGGTGTGACCGCTGCGAAGGTAGTCGGCTGCCAGGCCGATCGCTGCGCTGCCGGAAGCGCAAGCCGTGGCGTTCGAGATCACGCCGCCGCCGAAACCGAACAATCGCGCAACTGCGTCGGATGGTCCCGAGGTCGGCTGCTGCAGCACCGCGGACGCAGGAGCGCGCCGGCGTCCGCGGACAAGCCGGCAAAAGTAGAACTCCTCGCCTTCCAGCAGCCCGCCGGTTGAGGTCCCGGTGGATACGATCGTTCGCGAGAGCGGAAGTGCGCCTGTCGCGCCGCGACCAGCCTGATCGAGCGCCTCGCGAGCGGCGATCGCGGCGAGCAGATCGGTACGGGAAAGGCGACGCGCATCGCGCCTGCCGATCGGCAGGATCGGTCCGAGGTCGCTGTCCGCCTCGGCGGCGATGCTGGTCGGAAACGTCTCGCCCGGAAAACGCGTCAGCGGACCGATGCCGCCCCGCGACTCGCAAATCGAGCGCCAGACCTCATCCTTATTGCGGCCGATGGAACAGACGATTCCCGCGCCGGTAACCGCGATTCGAATCGATGAGTCGGATACGTGCATGTGGTTCTACGCGGCTAAGGATGACGGTTGTCATTCCTTTCATGCGCGGAGCGCCTTCAGGATGACACGAAACGCACGCTCGTAGTCATTGTTCGCTCGTCTCCGACCCAGACCCCGGACTCGCCAGATAGAACCTTCCTCGGACAATCTCCACGTCATCGATCGAGCCGGTTCCACTGAATCGATACAGCCCGCCGAACGAAGCCTCGAGATGGATCGTGATCTTGACGGCGTCGCCGGCCATGATGGGGCGGTCGATCTCCCAATGATCGATTCCGCTGAGAAATCCGTGCCCCTCGGCATGAAAGGCCAACCCGCCGGCGAGTTGGGCCATCGCTTCGCACAGCATGAGCTCAGACGTGCGGGAGCCCTTGCTCAGAGCATCATTCGCAGTGCACAGAAACATTCCTTCGATCGAGTCAGCGCTGCGTTTCGTCGCGGCCGATACGGCGCGAAACGGAATCTGATGTGGAAAAACGGACAGCCAGGAAGCCACGGCGCCCTCAGGCTTGCTTGTTCGCGACGCGTTGCTCGACGAAGTCAGCGAGTGTGGAGATCGAGCGGAAGTATTGCCGCGCCGCCGACTCGTTCTTGAGCATGATGCCGAACTCGCTCTCGAGCAGCACGACGATCTCGAGCGCGTCGATGGAGTCGAGGCCGAGGCCGCCCTCGAACAAAGGCTCATCATCGCGGATGTCGTCCGGTGTCATGTCCTCGAACTTCAACCTTTCGATCAGCAACTCTTTCAGGGACCGCTTAAGGTCAGGCGACGCTGTCAACTGGAAGACCTCCCCTTGTGCCGCCGCTTCATGTCTCGTCCCCGCCGCCGTCCCGGGCTACGGGCTCGACGCGGCGGCGGGTAGTCTATCCCAGGCGATGCGCGGAGCGATGAGTCCGCTCGCCTTCTGGAGCCGCACCAGCGCGAAGAAGAGGCCCAGTTTCAGCCGGTTCGTGCGCTCGGCGAAAATGTTGCCGGCGAGCACACCAACGATTGCTCGGATCAGTCCGAACCTCGGATGGGGCTGCATGAAGACCTCGAGAAACTCCCGCCGGTAGAAGCTGTCGATGAAGCGCAGGTACTTCTCGAGCGCCTGCTGCATGCCGGACTCGTATCGCTTCAAGAGTGTCATGCTGCCGGTTCGAAGGCGCGCCGATACCGCGGCCGCAACGAGATCGCCCGACTTCATGGCCATGAACACGCCTGTAGAGAAGATTGGGTCGAGAAATCCGGCCGCGTCGCCGACCAGCGCAAAATTACGGTCCGTCAGGCGCTGCATGCGATAGGAAAAGTCTTTGCGCGTGTAGACCGGCGTGTCCCTCTCTGCGCTCTTCATCCGAGCGGCGATGTGAGGCGTTCCCGCGATCGTGCGCGCCAGCAGCTCTTCCGGCTCAAGACCACATCGGAGAACGTGATCGCGATCGACCACCAACCCGACGCTCATCAGCTCCTTCGTGATCGGAATCATCCAGATCCAGGCGTTGCGGAGAACGACGACGACCGTGTTGCCCGCGTCGCGTCCTTCTTTTCGCGGAACGTTGCGATAGTGAGCGAAGACGGCGATTTTCTTCAGCGACGCCAGCGGCGTCTTGCCTGCCATCCGGCCGCCGAGCGCGCAGCCGTGACCGCTGGCATCGATCACGAATCGCCCTTCGATGCGCTCCTCGCCGCCGTCGCGGCGAAGTGCGCTGACAATGACGTGATCGGGGTCGTCGAGCACGGCGCCGGTCACAGTGACTTCCTCGCGCACCTCGACACCAAGCTTCGCGGCGTTGCGAAGAAGGAGATGATCGAGCTCTGAGCGCTTGACTTGAAACGAGTGGTCATATGGCGCGGAGAGATTGCGATCGAAGCGGAACGTATAGGCGATCTCGCCGGTGCCGGTCACGAACTCAGCGCCGTATTTCGGAAAGAAGTCGCCGGTGGAGAGTTGATCCGTCACGCCGAGGCGGTCGAAGAGATCGTTGCCGTACGGAAGCAGCGACTCGCCGATCTGAAATCGCGGAAACTTCTCGCGCTCGAGCAGCAGGACCGAAAAGCCGTCGCGCGCCAGCAGCGAGGCCGCGGTCGTCCCGCCAGGGCCTCCACCGACTACGATGACGTCGTGCATGCGGGAGATTGTATGTCAGCGGCTTCGTGGTCTTCAGGACCATAGACAATCATTTCGGCCGCGCCGGCCGCCGCCTCACAGCCTCCTGTGTGATCGTAACGCTCTGTCCGGCTACAGTGACGGTTCCCGTGCGGGACACGCCCGCTGGATTCGCTGCGGCGGTGTAGTTCACTTGTCCATCGCTCGAGCCGCTGCCGCCGGACGTGATATTGATCCAACTGTCGCTGGTCGACGCAGTCCACCCGCAGCCGGACTCTGCCAGCACGCGGATGCTCCCCGTCGTGACAGTGGGGGCAATCTTGGCGCTGGTCAGTGACAGTGTGTAGCTGCAACTGCCATCCAGAGTGAGGTTCGCACGGGCACGGCCGCCGGTCTCGCGCCAGAAGCGGCTGCGCCACCGGGAGAGGAGGCTGTCGAGCTGCTGCATTTGCCCGTCATCGATAGCCTCGCCTTTGCGCTTCACAACGAAGGTGGGCAGCCGGAATACCCGAAATTGTCCGGTATAAGCCGGCGTGCGCGAGCCATTCGCCGCTACGACCTGGTCGATCGTAATCTGTTTCGCCGTACTTCCCTGCACGAACGTTACCGGCGTAACCTCGGCCGGCGATGCCAGACCGAGGAAATACATCTCGACGCGGCTGAACCCGAACCGCGGCGTACCGATGAAATAATTGCCCGACAGGCTTCCGCCCATCACGGACATCGTCGCCGTTGTCGATTGATCGTCCGCGAACATGCTGGTGTTGATCAGACCGTTGGATGGGTGCGCGCCGCCCGTGCATGGAATCCCGGCGTCGCGCCAAAGGCCCTTGACGGTGCCGTCGAGGTCGCGATAGTCGGCGTAGAAGACGCATTCGTGGCCCAATTCATGTGTCAGCGCTACTTGCGTCGTGGGCTCATCGCCGAGCGATTCTGACAGCGCCGAGAACTCCGCGCCGTAATGACAATCGCACTCCGTCCTTACAGGAATCTGCCCCACGCCACCCACATTGTGTTGCCTCGGATACGTACCGGCGTAATTCGAGTGCCGCAGTCCGTCATCATAAATCGTCGGGAAGAACCGAAACGAATCGGCGTTCTGGCCGCGACTCACAAGATATGCGGCAATCGACTCCCTGATGCGGTCTGTGTCCCATACGCCGGGCATGTAGTGGAATACCTGCGCCGGCACTTCTACGGCGGGAGCTCCGGTCTGCGACGGGAGCAGCGCATGCCGAACCGTCAATGTAAGCGGAAGGGTCTCGGTGACCGTGCGCACAAGAAAGCCGCCCCCACCGAACC